>JASJDB010000034.1 GCA_030065315.1 Xenococcaceae cyanobacterium MO_167.B52
GCAAAGTGGCACCTATATCTAGCAGAAGCTCATTTACACACAGCTTTGGCAGAAAAACTCTATCCTTTACTGGAAGATAATCAATTAGAAGAAGATGAGGTCGTCGCTATTTTGCAGGAAATTCCCGTTAAACTGGGCGGTGGGAAGAAAACTTTGCCTTTATTAGACTTATTACCGATGCAATGTCAGGTGAATTTGTTGGATTTGTTGGAAGAATATCAGAAGAATATGTAATTTGTTAACAGTTATCAGTTAACAGTTATCAGTTACCAGTTATCTCTCTATGCACATTAGTTCATCTAATCCCTATGATTGGTTACAGAAGTCTTTGGAGACAATTCATCGTGCTAATTGGTATCGTCAGGTAAAAACAGTTAATTCTCTTCCTGGGGCGTTAATAGAATTAGAAGGACGAAAATTAGTCAATTTTGCCAGTAATGATTATTTAGGCTTGGCTGGAGACGAAAGACTAGTAACAGCAGCCACTGAAGCTATTCAAAAATATGGTACAGGAAGTACTGGTTCCCGTCTGTTGAGTGGACATCGAGAATTACATCATCATCTAGAATCTGCGATCGCAAATTGGAAAAATACGGCAGCAGCTTTAGTTTTTAGTTCTGGTTATCTGGCAAATTTGGGGACAATTTCTGCTTTGGTGGGACACAAGGATTTAATCTTATCAGACCAATATAATCACTCTAGTTTGAAAAATGGTGCTAAGTTAAGCAATGCGGAGGTGATTTCCTATTCCCATTGCGACATGGCAGATTTACGGGAAAAATTACATCAAAATCGTAATCAGTACCGTCGTTGTTTAATTATTACTGATACTGTTTTTAGTATGGATGGGGATATTTGTCCTTTACCCCAGTTATTATCTGTTGCTCAAGAGTTTAATTGCATGACTCTAGTAGATGAGGCACACGCTATGGGGGTATTAGGAGATAGCGGTGCTGGTTGTGTGGAATATTTTAACTGTAATAATTATCCTTTAATCCAAGTAGGAACTCTGAGTAAAGCCTTGGGAAGTTTGGGGGGTTATGTGGCAGGAAGTAGAGAACTAATTGATTTTCTAAAAAATCGTGCTGCTACTTGGATTTACACTACGGGTTTATCTCCTGGGGATACGGCTGCTGCGGTGAAAGCTGTTGAAATAATTAGGCAAGAACCAGCAAGAATTAAACAACTTTGGCAAAATATTAACTATCTATTACGAGAATTACCCTCAGGAAAGATTTTGCCTTCCCAATCATCTATTATTTGCTTAGGCTTAAACAGTCCCCAAGCTGCTTTACATCAATCGGAGATACTGCAACAAGCTGGTATTTTTGCCCCTGCAATTCGTCCTCCTACTGTTCCTACTAGTCGGATTCGTTTATCGGTTATGGCGACCCATACTAGGGAGCATTTAGCCCAATTAGTTGAAGCTTTTCCTAATTAATCAATGAACCTCAAAAGATTTATTTCTCTAGTTGTAAGTGTTGCTATCTTACTCTATCTCTATTCTCAGATTGAAATTACACAACTAATCAAAGTCTTTCAAACCTGCGATCCTTGGTGGATGACCCTTAGTCTAGGAATGGTAATACCTTTGGTATTATTTACTTCTTGGCGATTACAACAGCTAATGCCTCATGGGACTAATTTGAGTTTTTTAGCAGCGAACCGACTCATTTTAGGTTCTAGCGTACTCAACATGATTTTGCCTTCCAAGATGGGAGATATTGCTAAAGCCTATTTTATGCAGGAAAAAGACCATATCAGTGGTACCTTATCCCTATCGATTGTAATTTTTGAGAAAGCTTGTGATATGCTTTCTCTGCTATTGTGGTGTGCTTTGGGATTAATTATTTATCCCAACAAAGATGGTTTCTTCTGGCTAATCACAGCAGCAATTATTGGAGGATTAGTATTAGGTATTGTTTTGTTGAGCGATCGCAAAATCGCCAATTTATTTTTTAATTTGAGTAGTAAGATAGCACCCAAAAGCATCAGTAAAAAACTCCATCAGATGCAAGATTCTTGGGGGGAAATGCACGATTATTTTTGGGGAGATCCTAAACAGCTAACTCTTATTGCTAGCACTTCGATTTTTATTTGGTTTTTACACTTATTACAAATTTGGTTATTTATTATTGCCCTGAAAGCTTGGACTCCCTTTGTAGCTAGTTTGGCTCTTTCTCCCCTATCGATCCTAGCTGGATTATTACCCCTGACTTTTGCTGGAATTGGCACTCGTGATGCTGCCTTGATCTTCTTCTACGAACCTTATCTCAATGCAACTGTCGGTGCTGCATTGGGTTTACTCTGCACTTCTCGCTATTTTTTACCAGCAATTATTGGTTTACCGTTTCTGGGACAAATGTTAGCTACGGTTAAAGCCAGAACAGTAACCAGTAAGTTGAGAAGTTAAATCAATTTGGGTGTACCAAGTGCTGGGTATATTGCTTCATCGCTTTACTCAGAACACGAGACTGGGCAATCTAGGTTTACAGGATAGACATATAATCTTTATATACCAAGACTTTCAGGCATTGTATAATATCGACAAGTATCAGAAATCTAGCTATAAATTGCTGTAACTTGGTACAAAGCAACGCACCTAGAAAATTTGGAAATGGGTTGGATGGGAGAGTCCCATCTGTAAAATTCCAAGCGCAATTAGATGTATGAGTGTTTTTATAATACGCTAGTACCGAAGGACTTTCGGGGAAAGAAATTGGCTGTCATTTTGATTTTAGATTTTAGATTTGGGATTTGGGATTTTCCCCTGCTTGAAAGTCAGGGGCTTGTTTTTAATCCAAAATCGGCAATCCAAAATCCCAAATGGTTTTGTCAAGTCGTACTGTCGGGGATATCTGATAGCTGTCAAATATCTAGATAAGTGGCATTGGGCAGCAAGGTTCTAATCGCGAGGTTAGAAGCTCGCGCTCTATCCGTTAGGATGAGCGTCGAGAGTAGTCACTTGATTTCAGTAACAGCTTTGGCTACTTCACCCAGAAAATGAGCTTTATCAGCAGTATCATTGATTTCATTAACTTGGGAGAGTACTTCTTGTAGCAATGAGACAGCTTTTTGATGCTTATGAAGTTTGCCATAAACTTTTGCGATCGCAATCGTCGATTTTAACTTACTGCTATCACTCAATTCTTGCTCTCGAACGGAAGAAGAATCAAATTCAATTTTATTATCAGTATTGGAGGCTTGTTCTAATAGGGAAATACCTGTTTCAGGCTGGTCAAGTTTACCGTAAACTTCTGCTATTGTGCTCAAAGCCAAAGGTTTCAAATTTGAGGAGCTAATTTGACGAGCGTTGGTCAGAGCTTGTTGTAAAACGATGATGCCTGTTTCAGGCTGATTCAGTTTGCCATAAACTTCTGCTATTTCACTCAAAACCAAAGGCTTTAAACGGGAAGAATCAATTTTTTGGGCATTCTTCAAAGCTTCTTGTAAGGCAATAATCCCTTGTTGTTGCTGATTAAGTGTTGCATAGATATTTGCGATCGCAACTAAAGTGAGAGTTTTATTTAAGGAAGAGGGAATTTGATTAGCACCAGTAAGGGTTTTCTGTAATAAAGCGATTCCTGTTTCAGACTGATGCAGTTCCCCAATAGATTTGATAATGGCATTTAAAACTATCTCTCGATCAGCCAGAGGTTTGATCTGATTAGTAGCAGATAGGACTTCTTCTAACAAGCTTATTCTAGCTTGGGGTTCATCAATTGCCCCAATGCCCTCTAGGATGATCTTCAAAGCCTCAGCCTTATAATCACCGCTATCAATTCTATTAATAGTGGATATAGCTTCTTGTAACAAAATTACGGCTCTTTCAGGATAGTCTAGTTCTCCATATACTTTTCCTAACTGACTGAGAAACAAAACTTTGGTGTAGGAAGACTCAACTTTGTTAACGCTAGAGAGAGATTGCTCTAATAAAATAATGCCCTTGTTAGGATAATTAAGTTGACCATAAACTTCGGCAATTCTGCTCATAATCCAAGCCTTGTATTGGATATTATCAATTCCGTTGGCGGTAAAGAGAGCTTGTTTGAGTAGTGCTGTTCCTCTGTCAGTCTGATCGAGTTGTTGATAGCTTTCAGCAATATCAATTAAAGGCAAAGTTTTAAAATAGGGGTCGTCAATTTGATTGACACGAAACAAAATTTCCTGCAACAGAGCAGTTTTTTCTTGGAGTTGGTGCGGTGTTTGAGTATGATGAGTAGTATTGTGGGTCACTCTTAGATTGGAATCTTGGGAGTAACTTATTCTAGTAAAATCAAAACTTGTGCCAAGCTCAAACGATTGGCTTTCTCGATGGATATCCCATGGTTGTTGTTGAATCTTTTTCTCAGTCTGAGCTAGACAATATGCCGAACTTAAACATAAGAATTGAACAGCGATCACGTAGTGCCTCACTTTCAGTGAGACCCTAATTTTAACTGCTTTGGAGAGTAGTTCTTGACAATAAAGCATTACTGAGTGAAGAAAATAGTATCAGAGAAAATTATAGGTTAAAAAAATCATGGCACAGTTCAATTCTGGACTAGTCTAATGGGAATAACTTAGTTCAAGCATTCAACTATACCCTAACTAATAGCACATATAGAGTATGATCCATCAAGAATCACTAAATATCCTGATCAGCAACGATGATGGGATCTTTGCTTTGGGAGTTCGTACCCTAGCAGATACTTTGGCAGAAGCAGGACATAAAATAACAGTAGTTTGTCCTGATCGAGAGCGTTCTGCAACGGGACATGGACTAACTTTACATCAACCTATTCGTGCCGAACCAGTAAATTCAATTTTTCATCAGAATGTTAATGCTTGGAGTTGTTCAGGCACTCCAGCAGACTGTGTCAAATTTGCTCTTAGTGCAGTGTTAAATGGTCGTCCTGATTTAGTACTTTCAGGAATTAACCACGGACCAAATTTAGGCACGGATGTTTTATATTCTGGTACGGTATCTGCTGCTATGGAGGGAACTTTAGAGGGGATTCCCAGTATTGCCTTTAGCTTGGCAAGTTTTACCTGTTCAGAGTTTAAAGTAGCAGCTAATTTTGCCCTTAAGCTAATTAATCAGTTAGATCTAGAGCAATTTCCTCAAGCCCCTTTATTAAGCGTGAATATTCCTGCCGTTGGTAACTCAGAAATTGCAGGAGTCTTAGTTACTCGTCAAGGTTTACGACGCTATATCGAAAAATTTGAAAAACGCTATGACCCTCGTGGCAAAAGTTATTATTGGCTTGTAGGAGAAATTATTGAAGACATTCCTCAACCAGAAGACTATCACTTACCTCCTCACATTCTAACTGATGTTCAGGCTATACGCGATCGCTATATTACCATTACTCCCTTACAATACAATCTGACAGATGCTACAACGGCTCGATATCTCTATAGCCAAGAAAAGTGCCTATCTATTGATTAGCTTTCTGGAATTTGGGTAATTTCACAGCAGCAATAGATTTAGGTTGCTTGTCTGTAGGAATATCCTTGATTTCTGGTGCTGGAGACTTGCGATGATGAGATGGGTTTAGGGATTCTGTAGCTGAAGATGATTGAATTAGATGATGATTGTTCTCATCATTACCAAGAGTTGGCAGCATATTACTAATTGCTAAATCTTCAACCTCGTCAGACCAAGGTTGAATTGGCTGAGATTTGAGTTGAGAGAGAATTTTAATTGAAGGCAATTGCTCTAAAGGGTTTTCTTTCGCAGAATATTTTTCTAAAGCTGCTTTGTAGTGTAATGTCTGCTGTTGTTGACGATAGAGACGAGATTCTAGTTCTTCTTTTTCTTCTGTTAGAGTAGATAATTCATAGTTTTTTTGATTGTAATTTTCCTGAACTACGGCACATTCTCTCTCTAGTTTAGCTGTTTGCTCTTGGGCTACTTGGAGTTGCAGCGATATATTTTTGATTAAAACCTCTTGAGTCTTAATTTCTTGCCGTTCTTTTTCTAGCTGTTGTGACAAGTGAGCTATTTCTTCTTGGCTGTGGTTTAGTTTTTCTGTTTGTTCGCTAATGGTTAATTCTTCTTGTCTGGCAATTTTTTGATGTTCTTGAACTTGATTGGTTACATCAATCAGATTTTGCTCTAGATTAAAAACTTTTTTGAGCAATTTACGATTATGTTCTCGTAATTTGTGTGCCAACTGTTGCCAGTCTATATTGTGAGAGTCTGAAGTTTTAACTGAGCTTTCTTTGGCTTGTGGGGAAGTTTTTGATTGAGTATCAGGATTAGGCTGAACTAGCTCCTGGGATTGTGCCTCAGAAGATGGTACATCATGACCAGAATCGAAAGATAAACTGTTGTTGGTAGCATCGTTCATGGTATTCAACTGGATAAATTACTAGTGAGTGAATTGGATTTGAGATTTTGGATTATCCTCTCTGCCAAAGAATTTCCTGGCTAATTGCCGATTTTAGATTTAGATAATGATGGACAAAGGTTGAACTCTTTTATACTTCGCTAGAGCCTAAATCCATATAATTTTAGTTTGATTGCCTGAAAATAAGTCTATATATAAATACTTATTGCAATCGTGATCATTAATTTTAAGTTTATTTTGATCTAGCTATAGCTTATACTCCGAATACTGAATTGCCAAGAAGAATATTGAAAACGTAATCTCCGCTTTTGGCTCACATTATGTCAAGAAAAAAAGGCGATAAAGCAATAACTTTCTTTAACTTCTATCTCTGATTCTTAACATTTAGTATAAGTTTTTAATCCATTCCCATTCTGCTTTTAATCCTTCTTCTAAAGGTACTTGAGGGTTATAGCCTAAGATTTTTTGGGCTTTTGTTACGTCCGCACTGGTATGGCGAGCATCCCCTTTGGCTTTAGCAACATATTCTTTCTTAATTGGTTTGCCCACTACCTGTTCCATAGTTTCCAGGACATCAGCTAAAACCACCCTGTTACCGCCTCCAATATTGAATACTTCCCCTGCTGCTTCAGGAACATCCGCAGCAGCAAGATTTGCAGAGATCGCATCACTAACAAAGGTAAAGTCTCTAGTCTGTTGACCATCACCATAAATGGAAATGGCTTCATCTTTGAGCACTGCTTTGAAAAATTTATGAAATGCCATATCAGGGCGTTGACGAGGTCCATAAACTGTAAAGTACCGTAGAGATGTTACTGGAACGTCAAAATTACGATAATAGACCTGACACATTTGTTCCGCTGCTAGTTTGGTAATACCGTAGGGAGATACGGGCTTAGGACATACAGTTTCAGAAGTGGGCATAGTTTCTGCATCTCCATAAACTGAGGAGCTAGAAGCATATACTAATCGTTTTAGAGATGGGGTTTGTTTGGCAGCTTCTAGGATAATTTGAGTAGCATTGAGGTTTTTGGTGGTATATCCAGTAAATCCTTCACCCCAACTCGCTCTTACTCCTGCTTGGGCTGCCTGGTGAAAAACTACGTCAATTCCCTCTAAAAGACTAGTCCAATTCAAGTCTTGGATATTGGCTTCTAACAGAGCAAATGCTGGTTGTTGTTTGAGATAGGAAATATTTTGGCGTTTGAATTTAGGATTGTAGTAATGATTGAATTGGTCAATACCAATCACTTTATCTCCTCGCTTGATTAGGGCTTCTGCCAAATGAGAACCGATAAAGCCTGCAACACCTGTAACTATATAAGTAGCCATATTCTTTAAATATTGAATGTTTATTTTCCTAGAGTTAATTCTTCCTTTTTACCTAAAATACCCTGGGGTCGCCAAACCATTAAAATCATCAGAATTAGTCCTATAACCATGATTCTAAATGCTCCTAGTTGAGAGCTGTCAAACCAGCCTAGTTTGGGTAAATAAAAGCGAGTTAAAGCATCATAAGCCCAAAAGATAATTACTCCTAGTAATGTGCCTGCATTACTTCCAGCCCCTCCTAAAACCACCATTGTCCAGACGTTAAAAGTTACTAGAGGTTGGAAGTTATCGGGATATACCGTGGTTAGTTGCCAGCCATAGAAAGCTCCTGCAATTCCAGCGATCGCACCTCCCAGCATAAAGGCTTGTAATTTGTACCAAAAAACGTTTTTCCCTAAAGCTCTGGGTATTTCTTCATCTTCCCTAATAGCTTTGAGTACTCTTCCCCAAGGAGATTTGACCAATAGTTCTAATCCCCAATAAATTAGAGCTAAAGCTGTTAAAACCAGTAGCATCAATCCTGCTTTATAGTTGTAGTTGGATAGAGCCAAAAAACCATTAATGTAAAGGGTCATAATCAGAGCTAGACCGATAACTCCCCAAATAACTATACTGATGGGTTTTTTGGGTTGATAGCTTTTCCCTTGGATAGCGGTAGCTTCTCGCCATTGACGTTTTAATCCCACCCATAGTTGCCAAAGGGCAAAAATTCCTAACAGAGTTAGCAAACCAATCGTGATTACCTTGCCAATTACTCCTGGTTCATAATTTCCTAGAGGTAGGGGAAATCTTTGTACACCAAAAGCTCCTTTCGTTAACCATTCTTCATTCAGAGCGATCAGACGGATTAATTCGGATACTCCAATGGTGACAATGGCTAAATAGTCCTCCCGTAGCCTGAGAGTGGATAACCCTATCAGAAATCCTAACAGAGATGCGATCGCAGCTCCTAAGATAACCGCAATAATTAAAGGGACTCCCAAAGAGCTTAATAGTACTGTTGTATATGCTCCTACGGTCATAAAAGCGACATGACCAAAGTTAATTAATCCTGTAAAACCCCATTGTAAATTTAAGCCTAGAGCAAATATGGCAAATAATCCTGCTGAAATCGTTAAAAAAACTAGATAACCAACCATGAAGTCTTGCTATTAACCAAAAATTAATTCTATTTTTGAACTTCTACTTGGAGCAGATTGTATCTTATATTGCAGCTTTGACTACAGTGATTGATTATTAATTAGTTAATTTAAAGTTATGTTGAAGCCAAAAAAGAGCAGAAAGATGCTATTAGCGACACTTTATTAAAGAAATGAGTTGTAGAGATTAGCTCTAAAGGACTACATTCGGGTCATTTTGGGGAAAATTTTAGTTACTTTACTTTTAATCAGGCTGACTTACTTACAGGATCGCCTTATTCAAAATTTAACAAAAATCATACATAATTGATAAATATAGATTTTTTTAAGATTATTGTTGTATGATGGCTCTATAGATAGAATTAAATCTTATACTAACAAGTATAGAGTATTATCAATTACAAACTTACATTATCTTTTATAAATCAAAAATACCGACCCAAAAGATTTTTCCCATTGCCACAATGTTAATTACTAACCAAATTCATTTTCGGAATATAAAAGGAGATATTTTTGCTGGGGTGACGGCTGCGGTAGTAGCTTTACCACTAGCTCTAACCTTTGGGGTCGCTTCTGGGGTGGGTGCTACTGCTGGACTTTGGAGTGCAATTTTAATCGGCTTTTTTACTGCATTATTTGGGGGAAATCCTAGTCTAATTTCCTCACCAACTGCTCCAATGACCGTTGCTATCACAGCAATTATTGCCAACTTGACCAGTGCTGATTCGGAAAATGGGTTAGCAATGGCGTTTACTGTGGTTATGTTAGCGGGAATATTCCAAATTATTTTTGGGTTGCTCAAGCTTGGGCTATATATTAGTCTGATCCCTTACACGGTAATATCTGGCTTCATGTCAGGGATTGGAGTCATTTTGATGATTCTGGAAATCGGTCCCATTTTAGGGCAAGCTACTCCTGAAGGTGGAGTAATGGGTACCCTGGGTTCTATCAGCACGCTGATAGTTAATATGAATCCTCTTGACACCCTATTAGCTGCTTTAACTTTAGGAATTTTATTCTTTTACCCTACCCAACTAAAAAAAATAGTTCCCTCTCAGTTGTTAGTTTTAATCTTAGGAACTTTAATTGCTACATTCCTTTTTAGTAGTGGTTCGATTCGTACCATTGGGGAAATTTCTGTTGGTTTACCAAGCTTACAAGTACCCACTTTTACTGAAACCCAACTTCAGGTGATCTTATTTGACAGTTTAGTTTTGGGAATGTTGAGTTCCATTGATACCTTACTCACTTCCTTGGTAGCAGAAACTTTAACCAATAAGGAATATGACTCCAATCAAGAATTAATCGGTCAAGGTATTGGTAATTTCATCTCTGGTTTATTGGGTGGTATTCCTGGTAGTGGAGAAACCATGGGTACAGTAATTAATATTCAATGTGGCGGAAAAACTGCCCTTTCTGGTTTAATCCGTGTTTTAGTTTTAATCGTAGTAGTTTTAGGATTAGGTCCTTATTTAGAACTTGTTCCGAGTGCTGTTTTAGCAGGAATTGCATTTAAAGTTGGTTTAGATATAGTTGACTGGGATCTTCTCAAGCGGGTTCGCCAAATATCTCGCCCATCAGCTGTTATTGTTTATCAGGTAATAGCATTAACTGTCTTTGTTGATTTAGTAGTAGCGATAGTTGTTGGGGTATTGGTGGCAAATATTATGACTATCCGACTTTTATCTAATACTTATGGAGAAAAAGTCAAAGCAGTTAACTATGACGATCAAGAAATTGAACTTAATCAAGAAGAGAGAATATTGCTGAGAAAAGCTGATGACAATATCCTGCTTATGTATATTAGCGGAGCAATGCTTTTAGGAGTAGCCAAAGCTATTTCTCGTGAATACAATTCTACTAATAATTACCAGGTTTTGGTTTTAGATTTATCGGAAGTTTCTCTATTAGATGTAACTTCTTCCTTGGCTTTAGAAAAGGTAATTACAGAAGCTTTAGAAAAACAACGCCAAGTGTTTCTGGCTGGCGTTCATGGACAAGCGGAAGAACTTCTCAGTAAGTTAGACATAATGAATAAAATACCAAAAACTAATTTTTTCAATAATCGTACTGAAGCTCTTAGAACAGCTTTAATTTATCTTGAAAAATCTGGATTAACTTCAAATTCTACTTCTAAAAGAGTCATTCCTTTTCGCAAAAGGTCTCAAAATTAAGTATTGATAAATTAACCACTAAAAGTTCCTAAAATTTCACAATTAATAATTATAATAGTGATTATTGATTGTTGATTTTATCACATTTTTTGTGAAATAGGACTTAGTCCGTAGGTGGAAACCCCCTTAGTAAATATCAGATTAAGTAATGACAAATTACCCACCAAAAGTACCTAGAAAGTCACAATTAACAATTATAATAGTGATTGTTGGTAGTTTGATTTTATCACAATTTTTTGTGAGATGGGGCTTGTTCCTTAGGTGAGAAAAATCCTTTAGTAAATCTCAAATTAACCAATGATGAATTGAACCCTAAAAGTCCCTAAAAAGTCACAATTAATAATTACAATAGTGGTTATTGATTGTTTGATTCTATCACAATTTTTTTGTGAAATGCGACAGTAAATCTCAAAATAGGTAATGAATTAATTACTAGAAATTACAATTATGTTAGTGCTAGAAGCCTGTGTATTTATAACCATATTATTTGGATTTTTTGGAATTATATTCAAAAAAAATCTCATGATGAAAATTATTTCAATGGACGTCATGAGTACAGGAGTAATTGCTTACTACGTATTAGTAGCATCCCGAAATGGCTGGTTTACACCCATTGTGGATAGTTCCAAAACCGTTGCCTATGCTGATCCTGTACCCCAAGCAGTTATCTTGACAGCCATTGTAATTGGGTTTTCCATTTTGGCATTAATGTTAGTAGCTGCAATGAAGTTAGCTAAAGATAATCCCACTTTAGAAAGTAGTGCTATTGAAAAAAATAATACGCCATGATTAATATTACAGTTGCCTGGATGGCACTAGGGTTTTTTGTTGGATTTGTGATCTATTTATTACCCAAATTAGATCGATTATTGAGCCTAGCTGTAGCCGTAGCTTCTCTTGCCTATGCTGCCTTGGTTTTTTTACAGCCATCTCCGTTGGACATACAGTTACTAGATAATTTCGGTGTCACATTAACTGTTGATCAATTCAGTGCTTTTTTCATTCTGACCAATGCTTTAGTAACTGCTGCTGTTACTATCTACTGCTGGCAGACTGATAAAAAATCTTTCTTTTATATGCAGATAGCTATCCTGCACGCCAGTGTTAATGCTACCTTCATTTGTTCCGATTTTATCAGTCTCTATGTCGCATTAGAAGTAATTAGTGTTGCTGCTTTTCTGTTGATTGCTTACCCTCGTACCAATAGATCGATTTGGGTGGCGTTACGATATCTCTTTGTCAGTAATACGGCAATGCTATTGTACCTAGTAGGGGCAGTAATAGTTTATCAAGCACACCATTCCTTCAATTTCGCTGGTTTACGTGGTGCTCCTCCAGAAGCAGTTGCCCTCATCTTTTTAGGACTCTTAGCCAAAGGCGGGATCTTTGTTTCAGGATTGTGGCTTCCCCTAACTCACTCTGAATCCCAAACTCCTGTATCCGCGATGCTTTCTGGGGTGGTTGTCAAATCAGCGGTATTTCCCTTGATGCGTTGCGCTTTAATGGTGGAAGAAGTTGACCCCATAGTTAGATTATTTGGTGTTGGTACAGCTTTATTAGGAGTGGGTTATGCGGTGTTTGAAAAAGACACTAAACGCATGTTGGCATTTCACACTATCTCCCAATTAGGTTTCGTTTTAGCTGCCCCCATAGTGGGAGGTTTCTATGGCTTGACCCACGGGTTAGTTAAATCATCCCTATTTTTGATTGCTGGAAGTCTTCCCAGTCGCAATTTTAAAGAATTGAACTACAAGGGAATTGATAATAAGATTTGGTTGGCTGCACTGATTGCTAGTTTTTCGATCTCTGGCTTTCCCTTACTATCTGGTTTTGGAGCAAAGATATTAACCACCAAAAATTTATTAGACTGGCAAGTTATTGTCATGAACGTGGCAGCTCTGGGGACAGCTATTTCTTTTGCTAAATTTATTTTTCTACCCCATGGCAAACAATCACCAAAAAGTAAAGTAAATGCTGGTTTTTGGTGGGCGATGGTGATTTTACTAGGTGGGCTATTTGCAGCCAACGTCTTTTATTATGAGGCTTACACCGTTAAAAATATCATCAAACCTTTAGCCACTATTTTCCTCGGCTGGATAGCATATCTTCTAATCTTTAAGAAGGCTGCAATTAAGTTACCTAGAGCGGTTGAACAATTCGATCATCTCATTGGTGCTATGAGTTTAATGTTAATCTTACTGTTTTGGATCGTATGGACGCAATTACCTTTTTCAATATAGCCCTCAGACTCGCAATTTGGTTTTTACTTACTACCGATTTTAGTATACCAAATATTCTAATTGGTATCGCGATCGCTCTATTATTACCATTGCCTTGGGGGCAAAAAACTTCAACGGTTCTAAAAGATTGGTTACGGGTGTTTTGGGAAATTATCGTAGCTATTCCTCAAGCTTATGTGGAAGCAATACAAATCATGTTGCTACCTCATAACCACGAAAAGATGGTAACAGAAACAGTTAAGCCCGGAAGAAGCCCAGGATTAGTCTTTCTAGATATATTTTTAATCACTTTTACTCCCAAAACCATTGTTACCAAATATCAAATGGACGTTACTAAATATAAACCAGAAAGCTCGTACAAAGTACATTATGTTACTTGGCGCAAAGAATCAAGGGAAAATTAGGAGTAGCAAAATATGGATTCGATTTTAATTGCCATGATTTTGGCTTTACTCATACCAATGTATGAAGCTTGCCGTAATAATGATATCTGGCAGCAGATGCTAGCCTTCGGTAGTATTGCCACCAAAACTTCGATTATTATGCTTTTCATTGCCGTTTTGCGTGATGATTGGATGATAGGGGTGATTTCAGTCATTATTTTAAGTGTAGGAAATGCAGGATTAATGCTCTTAGCACATTTAATCAAAGGATTGAACGAAACATGATAGAAATTTTAAGTTATTGCTGTATAGTGGTCGGAATTATTTTCTGGTTTTGGGGAACATTACCCCTAATCGGAACTAGATCGGTTGTATTTAAACTTCATAGTCTTTCGGTGGCAGATACCCTAGGCTCCATTGCCATTGTCGTCGGATTACTACTCAAAATACCCAGCGAATGGTCACTATTACTTTTGGCAATTATTACCTTGGCAATTTGGAATACAGTTTTAGGATATGTTCTAGCCTATTGTTCTATAGATGGAGAAAATGATGACTGATAACTACGTCTATATCATTGTTGCTTTATTACCAATTACCGCTTTAATGTCGGTATTACAAGTTAATCCCTACAATGCTCTAATCATTCGAGGCATTTTGGGAGCCGTATCTGTCATGATCTATGCTGTGTTAGGAGCTGCGGATGTGGCTTTAACTGAAGCTTTAGTTGGTACTATGCTTGGGGTTGCTCTTTACGTAATTGCGGTGCGCTCTTCTTTTGTAATGCGTTTAGGAATAGTTGAGCCGAAATTGGAGCCAGAGCCTAAATTAGAACTGGAGTTGGCATTAGCAATCAAGCAACGCAAAATACGAGAAAGCGAGGAGCTGCACGAAAACTTTAGCTTTATTCGACAAACTCTCTTTAGAGACTTTGAAATCGAACCTAAGACCTATCTACCAGAAGTGATAGATGGTATTAGAAAAATAGTCAAAAAACACTATTTACGCCTTGAATTAGTAAAGTATCCTAATTCAGAAATGTTAGAAGAAGCATTGGCTTGTGAAGAAGTCCACGCTATTTGTACCCGACAAGAGAACCATTCTAACGGATCTACAGTATTAAGCGATCGCATTTCTGTTAGAGTCCATCGTCTCTTTGAGATTTTACAATCTCAACTAAATATACCAGACAGCATTATCGAATATAAAGCTGGGTCTAATAAGGAGGAAAAGCACTGATGAAATGGATTTATTTAATAGCAGGAATCGCCTTTCTTGCCAAGATGTTAATTATGCCTAACCCGATGGGAGAATGGGACGACTTTTCCATTGTAGAAGTAATATTAAAAGATACAGGAGTTCCTAACGCAGTTTCAGGAATTATCTTTCGCAATCGCCTCTATGACACGATTTTTGAAGTGGTAGTATTCACTATCGCTATTTTAGGAGTAGGTTTTCTACTAGCTGATGAAAAACCTCCAAAAGTAGTCTATCAATTTAGTGATGAACCTTCAATCATCTTAGCTCGTTTAGGAGCAACTATTGCTGCTATGGTTGCAATTGAATTAGCGATTAGGGGACACCTAAGTCCTGGAGGTGGTTTTGCTGCTGGAGTAGCTGGAGGTACGGCAATTGGTTTGATTGCTATTACTTCCTCCTCTGAGTTAATGCAAGAATTATATAAAGTATCTCGTGCTGCTATTTGGGAAAAAATTTCTGTCTTAATTTTTATTTTTGTGGCAGTTTTAACTTTAATAGGCTTGCAACTACCCCAAGGAGAAGTAGGAACCCTTCTGAGTGGAGGGGTGATTCCTGTGCTCAACATCTTGGTAGCCCTAAAAGTTGCATTAGGCTCTTGGGCAGTTATTTTACTATTTATTCGTTATCGAGGATTGCTTTAGGCAATATTATATCAATTTTGGAATATAGCAGAGACTTAGGTAATGTCGGGGTCTAGGAGTTAGATTGTAGCTCCGATAAGAGTTGTAATTTTCTTAAATACATACTCTCCTATGTCTCTACCTATGATTATCATAAATGCTTTTGGTTAGAGACCATCTTTAACCAACCTATTGAAAAATAGTATAACGTAAATTCAACCCAATCCAAGAAGCACAATTCTCCGAGCTTGAATGATGGTTAGATATTCTTAAAACGCTGACCACATTCTTCAGGAAAATCATATTTGCCAGAGGTTAATCATTGAAATATTGCCTCCTATAACAACAATACCCAAGCTGTACTAACTGAGGAATTTCCTTCTTTTTTCCATTAACATACTTGGAGTTTACTGTTTAAGATTACAGTCAATTAACTCCCTTCTTCTAGCTTAGGAAATATCAGCTTTCTAGTTGGGTATTGTTGTTTTTAGTTATCGAGACAGATATTAAATTGAACAGAGTATTTGACCTCCTCTCTCAAATATTAGTAAACCTGTAATTTTCTGTCAGGGAAGCTTTTGAAGCTTCAATTACTAATTTATCACTTTCTCTTTTAATTCTGAATAAATGATACATAAGTTTACTTGTCATTTAAATTTTGCCAGAAGAATTTTAGGCAAAAATACTTAAATCTATCTCTAGGGATTCTTTGAATGGATTGATTCACAATTTCCAATAAAATGATCTAGAAGCTTAACCCTGGGAGTAGGTCAAAACTTCATAGCTTAACTATTAGGAGAAAACTAAAAGTGTTAGACGAACAAGCCAAAAAAACTATGTTACGCAAAATACCACATGGTTTATACATTTGTGGTGTGAGAGACGGAGAAGAAATGAATGGCTTTACTGCAAGCTGGCTAATGCAATCTTCCTTTAAACCCCCCTTAGTGGTGAACTGCGTCAAACAAGATTCTGGTTCCCATGCCATGATTGAAAAAACCAAGGTCTTCGCTATTAGCTTTTTGGAAGAAGGTCAAAAAGAACTTGCCAAGCAGTTTTTTCAACCTAAGCGTCGAGTAGGCAATAAGTTTGAGGATGTGGAATTTTATGAAGGTGCAGCAACAGGCTGTCCTATTATTAAAGACTCCCTAGGATATATTGAATGCAAGGTAGTTGGCAAAGTTGATCAAGGAGATCACACCGTATATGTTGGAGAAGTAATTGGTTCAGGAATTCATCGTGAAGGAAAACAGCTTTTACTCGAATCGACTGGCTGGCAATATGGTGGTTAAAATTCTCTAAACAGGATTTAGTGTCACCCCTCCCAACTTCTATCCGTTACATCCGTCACAATTGCCTGGGGAAATCCCAGGCAACGCGGACTCCTAAAGAACGGGGCTTGTACCAGGCTGGACAAGCTCAACTTTTTCTAACGCAGAAATGAACTGAAGGATTTATCGGCTCTTTGCTTTACTCATAAGTTTAAAACTTCTTTTGCCTTTGAGACTTTCTGGATTTTCATCTAAATCTGCGTAAATTTTTCTCTACAGTAAAAATATCAAACCAACTGCTGCTGGCTTTGCCATAAATTTTGGGAGTATAGCCTAAAGCTTGTTTTACTTCTTGATTGCTAATTGAATGTAGGGTCCGCTTTTCAGCGTTGGCTATAGCAGTTGCGATCGCCAATCCTTCTCCTACAGATACATTAAACTCAACAATTCTACCTGCGGTTGTTCCTAAACCACCAAAACCTGATGCGGGACTTAGTACGGCTAAATTTTTATATTCTACTGGCAAAGTATGACGGAAACCATAATTAAATGTAGGCATCAGAACACTTCTAATTTCATGGATTCCTGCCTCGATGACTTTCTCTTCTAAACCAGCAATACCACCTCTAGCATCCAAGTGATAAGAAAATGTTCCTAATGCTTCTGCTGCTGGAACTCCTCCATCAGACATTTTAGTTGCGGTTAAATCGTCCATCGATTTGGCAATTTGTCCCGCGGTACGAATATATAACTCGTCCATAAATTCGAGGCGTTGGACACCTAAACTCTGATAAAAAGCTGTTACTTCTTCGGCTATTTTCATCATATCTGGAGTAGGTTTTGCCCCATTATTGCTTAATTCTCTGGCTTCAGTAGCATTGACATCAAACAATAAAGCATTGAGACTCAAGCGGTTATCCAGTACTGCAATATTTGCCCGATCTAGTATGCCTGGAGATTGTCTGAGATTGAATAGAGTGTTAGTTTTGCCGTGATAAGCTCCACTAAATGCTAAAGCACGTACATCAGCAGAATCAGGAGTTGCCTGATACATAATAGCTGGGCGGTCATGAGCATCTGTGAAAGAACGCTGGAAATCAGCCAATTTTTCGGGATTATTTCCACTAGCTACTGCTAACCAATCTTGGGCTTGGCGATCGCTTTTATCTAGGAAACGTTTAATTAAAGTAGCTTCTGTTTGTTTTAATTGCTCGATATCCTTACCATAAATTTCAAACACCCAACCAATGCTGAGACTACTATCGGGTAACCCCAGTTGAGCAAACCCCAAGCTCATCTCTACCCCACTCATTTCAGCGAATTTACCTCCTTGGGTAGCATCGATAAACTGCTGGGCAGTAAATGAGCCATTGTTAACGGTAGTCAAAGCACAAACTGATGCACCAGATGTAGTCACCGACTGCAACTTAACATTCCCAATAAGATCGATATTTTCTTTCTTAAATGTATTCTCAAATGCCTCAGTTGCTTTGAAGCGATCAAGGGCAATAGTTTCTGTATCGGTAAGATCGATAAATTCTTGATAGAGTTGACTAGAAGCTCCAAAAGTTCCTAACTCCCCTCGCAGATCTCTAGGGACTTGATTGCGATCTAAATAAGCTAATCCACCTCTAACCAAATGTCCCCCGATTCCGCGTTTAGTATCCCCTTCTGTTATCAGGGCGACTTTAGCTTTTCCATTTCTTTTGTCTAATTCTCGGTTGACTTTAATTGCTGTCATTACTCCTGGTATTTCATCACCAAAGATGATGACATCATATGCTTGGGGATTATCTAATTCTGCATTGGCTTCACTACAGTCAGGATTCTTTGTTTCGGCTACAACCTTAATCCAATTTCCTGAAACCAAGATGCCAAGACTAGCGAGGGAACAAATAAGAGAAGAAGTTAGTTTATGCAAATTTTTCACTGTTACTGTATCACTTCAATAACTTCAACTAATTTTACTGGTATTGAATCAAAAAAAAAATCTTATCTGAAAATAATTAAATATTTGCTAACCTACATAGTACATTACAACCAAATGAGTATCATCCATCTTCAGTTCAGTCCTTTTTCATTTCCGTGTCAAAAAGCGTTTAAACTCTGATTCACTTATCATCTATCATCATTAAAGAAATTTTGTATTATCTTGGCTTAGAGCCTAATCACCAAGGATTACAACAGCAAGTAGCATACGTCCTGAAGTCTCGGAATCTAATAAAAGCTACACATAATTATGGTCATTTAAAGACGTTAATTTTTGTCCACAACATCATTGTCAGTTATGCGATGGTTGTCCTCATTGTGATTTTCAGTTGAAAGCCATAAGCGATCTCGAAGAGATCCGCTTCGCGGTGCGCGTTATTATTGGTTTTTGCCCTAGCTGTAAAAAATTCTTAGGAAATTCGAGCAAAGTAACTTTAAATGCTAATAAGACTGATTATGAATTCTGACCAAGCCTGATAAAAGTTAGGCTTAGTTAAATCTTTAAATCCTACTGTCATATGAGGTGTAAAAGGACGAGTTTGAGATACTTTATGCACGATCTGTAAAGAAGATTCTAATAACTCCATTAATTCTTTCTGCACTGTTATCAATTCAGGAGTCTTATGTACATCCACATAAATAACGCGAGGTTTAAAAGCAGCAAATCCATCTAAAATAATTGGGAAAGATGTTTGTTCATTGGTAAATTCTTTTAAAACACTTTTTAGCTCCTCCAGTAGTTCTGGTTCCCAATAAAAAGGCGGTTCCAAGGTAATATGAGGCGGTGACTTCAAAGCTGCTTTAGTATTATATACTTCGGCAAAATGATGTTTTATTTGATTCACCGAGCTTTGTATATCTAAAGTAGGCAAGATAGCGATAAAAAATAATTGTTTTCTCATCTAATTACTTTTTATTAAAGAACTGATTAAAAATTACCATAATTTTCCCGATCTTCCAACGACATAAATTCAATGCTTGTATAACTAATATGTACGAACGTAGTCTAAATCGACCTTGGAATTAGAATAAAATATAAGGTATTATACCCTTTCTCAAATAGTTGAGACACATTCAACACGGCGATTCTACAAGGTCGGGAAACTCGATCCTAGCTAGCCGTCAATTAAAAATCAACTATGAAATATGAACAATCAACAAAAACCAAGGTATTAGTTGTATCTCATTGAAATAAGAATCGCTATATTTTATTGTAGGTTCATGATTTCTATAATTAAGAAATAATTCTTTATTAGATCTTTATCTAAATCAAATTTAATTTCAGAGCTTTTACTAATTACTATTAATAACTAAAAAAGCTATATTTTAGACAAGAGAACTATTTTGAGATATTGTTTTATACAAAATAGAAATATTTTAATATGAAATCTACTATTTGTACTACTAGAAAACAATTAAAAAGTTATGGAGCTACTTCTTATCAAGTTAAAATAATTACTGATAATCTAAAACCTATTTCTAAATCTAATCAAACTAATATTTATTCTCTAAGAGAAGTTATTGCCTCGATCAAGAAATATTTAGAACGACCGCAAATCAATAAAAAAACTAAACAATCCTTAATTCAATTATTATCCCTATTAATTAATCAGTTAAACAATGTAGTTCCATTTGTTCTATTGCAAACAATAGTCTCGGACTCATAGGCTGTAATACATTCAAATTTCTTGTTGAGATAAATAGCATAGGACAAGGGAGGAAACAAGCAAGGGAGAGATTTTACTATTATTTCTTTTCATAGTAAGCAGCTAAAATCTCTTTTAGCTGTTGAAAAAGCTCGATTGAAGCATCAATTTCATCTTTTTTGATAGAAACGCTTTCAACATTGATTCCCAAAGGAATTGTAGCAAGCTCGACGGACGCTAAAATTTGCCTTAAAGTTGAGCAACAAACTTCAACAGATTTCTCAACTGGAAACTTAGCAGCAAAAATTTCTTCTTCAATATCTTTAGGAACATTGACTCCCAACCACTTTAAAAAGTCTAAAGTCTTGGGATATCCACAAGGAGCAAAGGTCAAAATAATTCGTACTGGAGATATCTTAAGTTTCTGACATTGCTGAGAATAATCTTGAAGTAACTTAATAGTTGCTTCTGGTTGATATATTACTTGGGAGGTGAAAAAATTCATTCCCTTCTGGGATTTTGCAATTAATTTTAGATGTTCATTTCCCTTGCTGATATGACGTTCAGCAATAGTTACCCCACCAAACGCAAAATCGTACTTATGGGAAGCAACGGCTTCTGAGGCTTGAGATAAGCTGGGTCCTGGGTAAGCTATGTTAGATGTAGAACCTCCTACCAAGGTGAGATAGCGAAGACCAAATTGTTCCCAAGATTGATCAAGCCATGCTGGAAAATCTGCTTTCGGATGGTGGACAACACACTTGTAATTAATAATTTCTTGACCACTTAAATTTTTAAGGATTTGAGAATATTCTCTTGAATCAACTACTGGCAGAAACGGAAAAGGTCTTGCTACTTCAGTCCTACCTGCTTCATCCTGAATGTCGTACACGTTAATAGCGTCTAACTTCAAGTTGGATAATCTTGCAGTTAATTTTTCTGCAATCCCATAGAGCTTGTCTTGAGATGAACCCTGTCGTGGAGGAGTGGTGCCATATAAGTATAAACCTCTGTGGGGATCTAGTAACTTTGATTTTAATTCCATAGGTAAATTATAGAGTTTCTGATGTTAGGAATTCCCAGGAAGTTAGTAAAACTTAGAAGTGTAAAGATTTATTTTGACTTTGACTGGTTAAACTGCACATTTTGATAGCTTGAGTTTGCATGATTGAGAGACTATCTACACCTCTTTTTAAACCATATTCTAAGTCCAGAAGTAACGGTAATATCCCTATTAATTTCTCGGAATTGACAGATTTTACTTCCTGAATTAAATATTTTATACGGTAAGGATTGGGGATTTCTGCTAATTTTGCGATCGCATTATGATCTTTTTCTCCTCCTTCAATTGCGGATTTAATTATTGCCCAAGTCCGAAACTGTTTAACTAAACTAGCAACTATTCTTAAAGGTGGTTCATTATGGTTTAGTAAATCATTGATTAAATTTAGAGCTAGATCAATTTTCCCATCTCTAATTGCTGCCGCAAGTTGCAAACTATTTTGAGTATTACAAGGAACTAAAGTTGCTACTAAATCCCGCTCTATTATGGAATTAGAATTATGATAATGAACGCTTAATTTTTCCAATTCATTCCATAGCAATCTTGTATTATTTCCCACGGATTCTACCAGTAATTCTATAGCAGAAGTAGTTAACTTAATATCTATTTCCGTTGCCAGTTGTTTAACTTTCTGATTTAGTTTTTTAGTATCCCAATAGGGAATCAAACTAAATTCTGTTACTTCACCATATTTTTGTACTAATTTGGTTGATTTAAGTCTGCCATCAGGTTTTTTAGTTGTCGTAAAAAGGAGATAACAATTCTCAGGAATTACGGGCAAAGTACGCTCTAATTCTGTGAGTAAATCTTGAGAACATTGCTGCATAATTGTGCTATTAGCCAGCAAAACTAATTTTTTTCCTATCCCAAAAGCAGGAGTCATTGCTTCATTTAAAGCGGATATGGTATTGTCTGTTAGCTCTCCTGAAAATTGATGATAATTGAATTGGAACCAGTTGGGATCAAGTAGTTCTGTTTGTAGCTTGGCTATTGATTTTGCGATCGCAAAATCATCTTCGCCCCAATACAAATGGATAGGCATCTTATAATTCTTTATTAAAACTTTAATTAAATGCGACTTTTCTTAAAGATATGGCAATTTTACTTTAAGTATTTTAGTCTCAGTAGATTTACGGGATATATTGTTAGTAATGAACTCTAATTACTTACGTGAAATGAATGAACATTAAACCAAGAATTATTATAGATGTGATCCTTCTATCACTTCTAGTTTTTATCAGCCATAAGGTTCAAGAATCTAGCTCTCAGCTAGACTCATGGTACAGGTCTGATTTGACGATGATCGAAGCTCCCACCTAGGGAACAGGTCTAGTTCCGTAGCGACTACCGTAAAGTCTTATAAAAAATCTATAGAATGCTCTATAAATTATCAATCGGAGATGACCTATTAAGCTATCTTGGTAATCAGGTAGAGTTATCAAGGCATAGAGATGAAAAAATTTTTACTACTGTGTTTATTTCTTATAGGTTTAGGATGGGCTGTAACCAATTTTCCAGGTTTGTCTAACCAAGGAGAATTTGATTCGATTATCCTAGACTTTAGAGATGATGTCCCTACCAGTAAAATTAGCCAAGAAATCAGTTACATCAAAGAGAAGTATCATTATACACCTCACTTAAATAGTATTTTTTCTGTTGAAGATCATATATACATAGTAAAAGGGGATCAAACGGTTTTAGATCAAGTAAAGCGATCTCCCTTAAGTAAAGATACAGAATATATTGAACCTAATTATCAATATCAAGCTTTAGAAGTTCCCAATGATCCAGAATATAGCAAACAGTGGAACTTTCGCAGTATTAATGTGGAATCAGCCTGGGATGAAACCAAAGGAAAAGATACAGTAGTCGCAGTTATAGATTCAGGGGTGAGCAAAGTCCCAGACCTGAAGCTAACCCATTTCGTTGGAGGATATGACTTTGTCAATAATACCAAAGAGGTAAAAGATGATAATGGTCATGGCACTCATGTTGCAGGAACAATTGCTCAATCTACTAATAACGGTTATGGAGTAGCTGGTATCGCTTACGAAGCTAGTATTATGCCCCTCAAAGTCCTTTCTGCTAGTGGAGGAGGAACAGTAGCAGATATCGCCGAAGCAATTAAATTTGCTGCGGATAATGGTGCAGATGTGATTAACATGAGCTTAGGTGGTGGTGGTAGCTCTCACCTCATGAAAGAAGCAATTAACTATGCCTACAACAAAGGAGTAGTAATCGTTGCTGCTGCGGGCAACTCTGGAGAAAATGCTTCTGGTTATCCAGCTAGATACCCAAAAGTAATTAGTGTATCTGCTACAGGTGCTTCAGGAGAAAAAGCATCCTATTCTAACTATGGTGCAGGAGTTGATATTTCAGCCCCAGGAGGAGATGAAACTGCCCAAATTTTGCAAAATACCATCGATCCCAGTACAGGAGAATCAATCTTTCTCGGTGCAATGGGAACAAGTATGGCATCGCCCCACGTAGCAGGAGTTGCAGCCTTAATTAAAGCTAGTGGTATATCTGAACCTGCTGCTGTTTTAGAAGTCCTCAAAAAATCTTCTCGTAAAGTTGCAGAAGACCCCTTAAACTATTTTGGTGCTGGTCATTTAGATGCTGGTGCAGCAGTTAAGTTAGCCTTACAAGGACAAATTACTTTTCGCGATT
>JASJDB010000035.1 GCA_030065315.1 Xenococcaceae cyanobacterium MO_167.B52
TTGCAAAGTTAAGCTAGCATCTGCCCCATCAGTTTTCTCGATATTATCCTCTACGATGATGTTCCCTGGGTCGTTATTTACTCCTTCTGAACCAGTAGTAACAGTAACACTTGTTCCATTATTAAGAGATGTTTCGATACTCTCTGGTGTCAGAATAGCATTATCACCTGTTGTGGTAAAGTTCGGGTCACCAGGATTGCCATCGATATTAGAGTCAGTACCATCCTGAATAGTAATATTATCTGGGTCTAATAACCAAGTGCCTGCTTGTCCTTGGTTTGCGCTAGCATCTACATTTCCTCTGGCTTCTAAGTATTCTTTACCTGATGTTTCAACAAAACCACCGTCTCCACTCACTTGACCACCACGAGCCGTAATATTACCGTAGAAGCGGGTAGCTTGGTCTGCCCAAACTATAACTTCTCCACCATCACCAGTTTGCAAAGCATCAGCTTGAATTGTGGAATCACTATCAACTACAGTAACTTCGGGTGTGGGTAATGTTCCCTGTCCCTTATATTCTCCCCCTGCTAATACTGTTCCACCTCCAGCATCTCCAGAAGCATCAACATTTGCGCCGATTAAACCAACTTTATCCCCTAAAAGCTGTGCTTCTCCCCCGATTCCTCCAGATTGAATGTCACTAACATCGACTTTTCCTGAAACTATGGTTGTACCTGGTTCATTGGGAATTACGGTATTAGAATTTGCGACAGTAACATTATCATTCTCTGCTACTGCTAACCCTGTATCTATATCTACAGGTAATCCCCTTAATAGGTTAGGCAAATCCATCGCCCGAATAGCTAAGGGTTGCCCATTGGCATCTTGGGGGACAGCTACTTCTATGCTTAATAACTGTCCTTGTTGCGAAATGCGAACGCGGTTGGTATTTGGTACGGCTGCAATGGTAATATTTCCGCCTTCTGTTTCAATAGTACCTGTATTAATTACTGTGCCACCAGTTAAAGAGATATTACTATCATCAGTTACTTTTAAATCTCCTGCATTAATAATTACTCCTGATTCTGAGTTGGCAAAGTTCAAACTATTGGGATTTCCTACTAGATTAAGATAGTCATTTGCTCCCACAGCGTTAAACCACCCACTTCCGAAACCAATCCCTGTGGCAGTAGTAGCAGTGAAGTCCCCAGGGACATTTAAACTGGCATTATTACCAAAGATAATCCCTGAAGGATTCATTAAAAATAGATTGGAGTTTCCTCCTGAAACTTGGATTAAGCCGTTGATAATGGAAGCATTACCTCCGTTAATCCTGCCTAAAATGTTCTGAATGTTGGGATTAGAGAGAAAATTGGCGATTTGTCCTGCATCTAAGCCAAATTCTCGGAAACTATGAAAGAGATTTTTTCCATCCCCTGATAATGTCCCTCCATCGATGTTAAAAGTACTACCATCTTTGGTAATGACAGTCATTGTGCCATCATTGTTAGGGATAATCTGTTGGGCAGAAGCAGGTTGCAATGAAAGCGCAGCAGTGAAGGGGAGTACCGTTATAGCTGTTTTAAAGAGTTTTGAGAGGGCAACTGGGAGATTGGGGGACTGGGAGAGAGTTGTAGTTTTTTCCTCGTTCCTCGTTCCTCGCTCCTTCTTCCTTAAATAAAAGCAGTTGCCTTCTACTTGTAAAATATAATTATCTGCTAATCCGCGACGTTGTAGAGCTTGATTGATTAGTTGTTCAGAACATTGAGTTTGTTCTTTGCGCTTAGTATAGCTAATACTTTGTCTGTGATGGCGATAGTAATAAAGGGGTTTTTTGACTCTGGCAAAGTCTGTTATTTCTGACAAGCGTAAACAAAGATCGTAATCTTGAGCATATTTTAAATTAGTATTAATTCCTCCCGTCTGTTCATAGACTTCTCGCCGAAACAGACGGAAATGGAATGTCATAAAATCTACTAACAATCTTTGGGGAGAATAGGGAATGTTGCAGCGTTTTCCTGTTCCGAGAATTTTGCCTCGACTGTTAACATCATAGTAATCGGTATAGACCATCCCAATTGCAGCATTTCTATCTAATACTTTTGCTGTTTCCTCTACAGCAGTATTAGCAATCCAATCATCACTATCTACCCAACCGATATAATCTCCTGTAGTTTTAGCGATCGCGTTTTTTAGACCTTTGGTAAATCCTTGATGAGTAGCAGCAATTACCCTAATTCTCTCATCTTGTTGTTGGTATTTACGAGCGATCGCAACTGAATTGTCGCTTGAACCGTCATCCCAGATTAATAATTCCCAATCTTGGCGAGTTTGCTCTAAAATACTCGCGATCGCTTTACCTAAATAACGTCCTTGATTATAGTTAACAATAACAAGAGAGATCATCTGGGTTTACTCCTCAAATTTTTAGTTAGTAGTTAGTAGTTGGTTGTTAAATGTTAAATGTTCAATGTTTAATGTTAAATGTTCAATGTTCAATGTTAAATGTTCAATGTTCACTCTTCAATGACTAACAAAGGCGCGATATATTTTTGATAATTAGGACTATTTTGATCGTTATCAACAGTTAATAAACTTTCTACCCCGTCAACTTGTAAACGGACTAAATATTCCCCTGAAGCAATGGATGGAATTTCTGTAATGATACTATGACTGTCTGCTTCTAAGGGAGGAATTTTAAAGACATATTCTTGATCTCGTCTTCCTGTAGTAGAGTTTAGTAGCAGATTTAAGCGTTGATTTTTTCCCATACTGGGTTGAGCAGTGAGACTAACTCTCGCAGTGTATAGTCCATCTCCAATAGATCTTGTTGCTTCTACTGCTATCTTCTGGAGTGTGGGGAATAATACTAGGGGAAATACATTTGATTCATTAATTCTGTTATCGTCTCGGTTGCGTGTAATAACTTGAATTCCCTGTACCCCTGCTCGTAAATTGCTATCAGCAACGGTGCTTAAATCTAAAACAATTTTATTATTGCTCACTTCTTGGGGAATCACATCTATCCCTCCAATCCGCACTAAATTATTATTACCTTGCAATCTTAACCCTTCGATCGCGATCGTGCTATTAGCTACAATTAATCTATCTTCTGTGGCACACCAGAGTTTAGTTAAGGGGTCAAAAGAAGTGATTTTCTTAATCAGAGGTTTTTGAGGTGTAATGCTAAATCTAGGCTCTCTGACAGGTAAAGCACGACGAGGAATATCTAAGCTTTCAATCAATACAACACTGGCTTGATAAGCAATAGAAAGGCTATAGGGAGTTTGAAAAAATATTGACCAAATTTTAGATAAGTCTTCTGTGGATAAACCCAAAGGCGCAAATCTGACTAGCTCTACTTGATCGGGTAAATCCGATTCTCGCAAATAACGAAAATTAGAATCTTCTATAGTATTACGGATTGATTCTGGTTTTAGCATGGGTTGGGAGTGCATAGTACGCACTATACTACCCAATAATCTTTGTGGCTCCAGCTCTACTTCATTACCGTAACAAGTCACAATATAGTTGAGTTCCATAGCAATTCGGGGACGCTGATTTAGTTCCCCTGTAGAGCGTCTTCCTGGTAAATCTTGATTGCGCCAATTCAAAGGAGCAACTCGATAGAGAAAGATATTCACTCCCGTTTCAGGGATACCACGCCCCACATTATCGGGGCGCACAGTAGTAACTCGCGCCCCTTCTACATCCACCTGTACGGTATCTTGTAAAATTCTTTGTAAAGTTGCTGTTACAGTTGCGATCGCTAAATAATTGCTCATAGTTCACGGGACTGGGGAAGTGGGGAGATTGGGGAGATTGGGAAGATTGGGGAGACAAGGGAGACAAGGGAGATTGGGGAGATTGGGGAGACTGGGGGGACAATTTTATTCCTCGTTCCTTGTTCCTTTTTCCTCTTACCTTTTTCCTTTTTTCTCAGTAATTAATCTTCCAAATCAAAGGTGAATTTGACAGTCTGGCTGCGTCCAAACGCAATAGTGTCTCCTGGGTTGAGTTGTTTACGGAAACGAGTTCCAGACTGAAGTTCTGTTTCATTAAGCCATGTTCCGTTGGCACTTCCCGCATCTTCCACGTAATAAACTTCATCTTCGCGATGAATAGCAGCATGAACGCGAGAAATTAAATCAGCATTAAGAATTCCTGATAAATCAATTTGTACTGGAAATTCGTCGTTTATTCTGCCGATATAAGCTGTTTTTTCTTCTGAGGGAATAATAAATCTTTCTCCTGTTTCCTGATCTATTAAAACTGCTGTAGGTAATTCTGGTAACTCCAAAGTAGTAGGAGGAGAAGCAATTTCCTTGATGGGTGGTTCCTCTATCTCTAGGCGAGTAGCAGCACCTATAGGCAGACCTGTTCTTGATTCTTCAGATTCTTCTGTATTTACGATTTCTGTTTCTGGCTGTAATGAAGTGTCAACTTCTGATTCGTCATCGGATTCTTCAGTACTAGATGCTTCTACATAAACGTCATCGGATTCTTCAGTACTAGATGCTTCTACATAAGCTTCATCAGATTCTTCAGTACTAGATGCTTCAGTATAATTTTCTTCTGACGACATTGTTGAATCTTCTTCTTCATAGGAAGAAGTGTCTGTTACTAGTTCTTCTCCGCACTCATCACAATAAGCAGCATCTTCCTGATTGCTATGACCACAATGACCGCAAATAATTGACATCCTATCACTCCTACATTGTTTTAAATAATGTTTACGCAGTTTTCGCTCAGAATTAGCAATTTTAGTTAAACTCTTTGATACCGCATCTGATACAGGTCGAAAAATATCCAAAGGTAATACAAAACTTGAATCTATTATTACTATATTTTTAACTAATTAACCAAGAGAAACTATCTATTAGTCAACAAAAGTTAAATATAGCAATATTGTTCATTGGTGATTACTCTCGAATTTTTTCAATTTCTTGAACCCATTTCTGTCTTTCATAATGCTCTAAATTTAGGATATCTTCTCGTTGCCAATGAAAGTTATAAGCTATGTATGCTACCTCTTCATAAAGTTGCTCTAAAGGGTAGCTTATGACTCCCCCGCTAATACCAACTCCACTTTTAGTTGCTGTTGACAATGGGGACATTGTAAAGAAATATGTGCTTCTCGATGTTGATTAATGTGATTATAAAATTCTCTCAGATATGCCAAATCCAAAACTGATAAATTTTCCAAAAGCTTAGGGGTAAGATTTGATATATTTCCTAACTGAGTAATTACTAAACTGAGATAAACTAATACCCCATAAGCAGGATTTTCTTTGACTCTCAAATCATTTTGAACTTTGATTTCATCTCTAGCTGTCGCCAAACGCATTATTCCCTGACGACAAATAGTTTCATTATCTCCCACTAAGCCATGAGGTAAAGTAAATTTAAATTCTGTCATTTCATTTAACATTTATCATTTATCATTTACCATTTACTATTTAATTATTGGTCACTACCTGCTAACTACTAACAACTATCGTTTCTTGTTCATTATTATTATCATGATTATTTTCTATAATTGATAAACCATTTATATGACGATAGAAGTGTTGCAAATAGTTTAAATCTTCAGCAAAAAAATCCTCAACAACTGAAGGGCTAATAATATCCAAAGCACCTAATTTAACAATAACTCTTGCCAAGAGAATCATCGTAGCATAGGCTGGGTTACTTTTAACTCTAGGGTCTTTTAAAGGAGCAATTTCATCCCTAGCGCGAGACAAACGCATAATACCTTTACGATGAAGATTTCCTTCTTCATCTAGATATCCTTTTGGCAAAGTAAATTCAAATTCAGTTTGAAACATTATAATTTTCAACTATTAAGAGTGACTCGTTTAAATACCTCACAAGCTATCTCTAATTCTTCAATTTCATAATCAGTACTAGAAGCACTCAGATCAGAAAGTTTATAACTAGTAGCCCAAGCATTGAGAAAATCAAATTGGGCTTGAGTTTCACCTTTTTGATTATAAATTTTCAGCGACCCGTCTCTCCTTTGTTCTGCCCACTTGCCTTTTTGGGTTTCTTCAAACCATTTCCATAAAGTAGTAGAAGAAATCATCCCCCTAGTCAAAACAATATTACTAGTTTTGATATTACCTGGTATTTTTGTCCGCCTCACCATTCCTTTGTCAGCTTTACCCCATTTATTAGGGGTAACTTCGCAGACTTCGATAACTTCTTGACTGCATTTAAAACCTTTACAATCCATAAAAATACCATCTACGGATTGATTACTACCATCTAGACTCAGTTCTAGATAGAAACGGGAGGCGGTTAAGATTTCTGGGTGAGGCATTTTGAGGAACAAGGAACAAGGAACAAGGAATAGTTAATAGAGACAATAAAGATAAACTACTAACTACTAACCACTAACTACTAACTACTAACCACTAACTACTAACCAACCCGCTTAATACCTTCGTGAACTAGAGTAATAGTTTCATTAGCTACATCATTAGAACCTGCTTCTAGTTTTGGTCCTTCGTATTTGGTAGGATAGCAGTTTTCTAAATTCCAACGGGCTTGCTCTGAGGCAGATTGATCATAAACTACAACTGAGGCAGTTTTGCGATTTTCTGACCAAGAGGATTGCCCTCCAGAGTTTTTATTACAGTCTTCGTACCACTTATAAAGGTCAGTGTTGTTAGTTGCTACTATTTTGACTGTAACAGGACTAAATTTGACTTGAGTGGGCGCAGCTTGTCTGAGGTTCACTGCTTGTTTACCTGAACCTAAAACTTTATCCCCTCCTGCTGCTGGATTCTCACTGCTCAAACCACTAACTTCCAAAATCATTTTGTCTGTAATTCCATCGGCTTCAAAGTAAAACCTACAATTTACCAAAAGTTCATCTGGTGCTCCATTTGCCATAGTTTTTCCTCCTTACTATTTATTTATTGATTCTTAGATCATCAGCTACAAACTACTAACTCCTAACTCCTAACTACGCCCCATCACTACTATTCCATTGAGAAATACGGAAAATAACAAATTCAGCAGGACGAACAGGACAAACTCCGACTTCTACGTATAAACGTCCTAGCATCATAGTTTCTGGTGTGTTGAGTTCACTGTCACATTTGACATAAAAAGCTTGTTCAGGAGATGCGCCAAATAATGCTCCTTCACGCCACAGCCTTTCAAGAAAGTTGGATACAACTCTGGTAACTCTTGCCCATAAGTCTTCATCGTTGGGTTCAAAAACTACCCATTGGGTACCAAGTTCAATAGATTTTTCGATGTAACTAATGAGGCGACGCACATTAATATAACGCCATTCAGTAATATCTGGTTCAACCAGAGTTCTGGCTCCCCAAATACGAATGCCTCGATTAGGAAACTTACGAATACAATTAATTCCCATCGGGTTTAAGAGTTCTTGTTCGCGGAAATTAGTATCGTAGGCTAGGTCGATTACTCCTCTTGGAGTTTCGTTGGCAGGGGCTTTATAAACTCCTCTGGTTTCATCGTTGCGTGACCAAACTCCCATCACATGACCACAGGGAGGAATATTAATGGTCTTCCCATCTTTAGGGTTAGTGGTTGTGACCCAAGGATAGTAGAGGGCTGCAAACATGGAGCGCAAATTAGAATCTTGTAACCACTGAGCTACTTCTTGGGGTTTGACTTTTTCTGGCGGAGGGTCTAGAACTACCATGCGATTGGGAGGGTTGGGAATACTACCATTCATTGACCCTTCGCATAGCCCAATTTGGAGTCCCATAATGTCATGAACTTGTTCGAGGCTAATTAATCCTTCTTCATATACTCTCATCAGATCGGGACAAGCGAGAATGTTGATTTCGTCAATTTCAAACATTCCCTGTACCCCTGTTCGATCATCCTGACTACCTTTTAGGTCTCTAGTGAGGTTTTGAGGGCTGGATGCTACTTGGGGCAGATTTAGTTGAAATGATCCATTTGCTGGTCTACGGGCTAAGGGTCTGCCTACTTGGGAGATGTCTGCTATTTGCAATATTTGGGACTGTGCCACCCGATTTACTACATAGTCTGCTACTTGAGAGTCTACTTCCCGATTCATGGTCAGGTTCTCAAATTGCTCGACAACTCTGTCTCCCTGTTTAACTTTAATGGTAAAAAATTCTCCTGTATTTTCTGGGGCTTCTCCTTCAGTGGGCTTGGGTCCACTATCTTCGATTTCAATAGTTACTGAGGGGAGATTAGCTCTAGGATTTTTGAACCCGAAACGTAGGGAGGGGCGATTTCTACCACGGGTGGGGATTTCTAAGCCTGTTTGTTCTGGAGTTGGTTGTTTTCCTGGTAAATGAGTTCCCACGCTACAAATCCAGCAGCGTCCTCCACCATTGAGGAAAAACCCATTTACAGCAAAGGGTAAATAGGCGTTAAAGTCAGTATATCCATCGGAATTAGGGCGACCAAAATAATTGAGATATTGACTCCAATTGGTCACTAATATAGGCTTATAGAGTTCTGCACCATTGCGGATGTCTTCGGTAAATCCCACAAAGCCAGCTACATTTGTCGAAACCCCTTCTATGGGACGACTCCCTTGATTGATTTCTTCGACATAAACACCAGGAGCAAAATAATCGAGTCTAGGCATAAGAATTTATCCTTGGATATTAAGAAACGACAACAAAATAATTAATCGTAAAAATTAGACTAAGGTTGAAGTTTGGCTACCACAAAGGGGGTTTGGACAGTGATGTATAAAGCAGGATGAAAAGAGATACCAAAGGTTTTCTCCCACCTGGGATCTGGTACTGAGGTAGCTATTTGTAAAATTAAATCTCCAAATCCTCTGAGTTCTGGAGCTAATTTTTCTTGGGTAATTAACTGGTAGGGAATTAGGGAAGTCAGGACTTCTGATAGTAATTTCCATTTTCCCAATACTGTCCAATCCCAGGGAATAATCACAAAAGAGAGGTCATACCAGTCAAGGATATAACGCTCAGTATCTACTTCAAGATGATGAGCATCGGGATGATGTCTGCTTTTAGTAAGTTGATAAAAATATAGGCTTAAAGCTGGGCGGACATCTTGTCTGGTTTCGGGATGATTGAGATCGATTTCAATATCCCGAATTATTGGAGAACTTTCAACCAGGATCTCGGTTAGAGTCTGGGTAATAGCAGCAATCATCCTATTTCCCCATAGATTATGGAGATAACTTTTTAAGATCAGCTTAATAGGAGTCTATAAAGTCTGTCATTATACTTTTGTCTAGATAACCAGGTGTTTTAGATTAACTCAAGCCTTCGACAATAGGATGAAAATAAAAAGCAAGTCCTAATACAGCATAAGTAGCTAATAAAAGACTCCCTTCCAGCCAATTAGAGTTCCCATCAGAACTAATCGAATTAGCAATAAAAACTGCTACAGTTACGGCTACCAATTCAAAAGGATTAAAATTCAAATCCATAGGTTGACCAATAAACCATCCTGAAATTACTAGTACTGGTGCAACAAACAAAGCAATTTGCATACTAGAACCCATCGCAACCGAAACAGACAAGTCCATTTTATTTTTCATAGCGACAGTCACTGCGGTAGCGTGTTCTGCTGCATTACCAATAATCGGTAATAGAATAACACCAGTAAACAATGCGGTTAAGCCTAATTCTGAAGTAGCCTCTTCTAGAGAACTCACTAACAATTCTGACTCTACTGCTACTGCTAGAGTTACAACTAATAATACTCCAATCCAAAAAGGCAAATTAACTTTCTCTTTAGCTTCAGTTTCTGATTCTCCTTCTTCTTCCACCTCTGCTACCCCTACATCATAGAGATAGGAATGGGTTTTCATCGAGAATAATAGAGTTAGACCATAAACTAAGACCAAAACTACTGCTACAGCTACGGAAAGATTTTGTAAAATGGGTTCCCCAATTCCAGAAGAAGTATATTCCACTGCTGTAGGCAAAAGAATCGCAATTACAGCTAAATTCATCAAAGAAGCATTCATTCGGGCTGCTGTTGGCTGGAAATCTTGTTCTTTATACTTTAATCCTCCCAAAAGCATGGAAAAACCCATTACCAAAAGTAGATTACTGATGATTGAGCCAGTAATAGTAGCTTTAACTACTTCTAATAATCCTTCTTTGAGAGCGATAAAAGCCAAAATTAATTCTGTAGCATTACCAAAAGTTGCATTTAATAATCCTCCTAAATTGGGTCCTACTACCACGGCAATTTCTTCTGTAGCTTCCCCCATATAGGCAGCCAGAGGAATAATGCCTATACCTGCTGTAATAAATACTAATGTTGCACCCCAGTCTAGGAAATGACCTGCAATGGAGATGGGAATAAACAGCAGTAAAATTGCAAAAATGATATTTTTGTTCATGTCCTGTAACTATCGCGTGATTCCTTAACTGTGATAGCACGTTTATTTAGCAATTTATTTGAGATGATTGAAAATCATAATTCTATTGTGGTAGATCAATTTTTTTGACTATAGGTAAAATAACTTTTACTGTAGTACCTAATCCTTCTTGAGAATTAATGGAAATTGCTCCATTTTGAACTTCTACGCATCTTTTAACGATAGCTAAACCTAATCCAGTACCAGGAATATTACTAACATTATTACCTCGATTGAACGGAATAAATAAATGCTCCATAGATTCTGGACTGATACCAATGCCTTCATCTTGAACTGTTAAAGTTACGGCATTATCTTCAGCAATAATTTTTAACTCAATAGGAGTACCTTCGGCTGAATATTTAATCGCATTAGTTAATAAATTATCTAGAATATGTTTTAACAAATTAATATCCCAAAGTGAATCATAGAAAATCCCTTCACTCACAAACTTTAATTTGTGTTTATTGCCCCTAGTAATTTTAAAATCCTTAATTACTTGCTCACAGTAGAATTTTATATTTAAAACTTCAGGATTATAAGGCAATTTATCAGCATCAGAGCGACCAATAAAAATAATCTCATCTAATAACTGACATAAATTTTTTCCTGCCGAACGAATTTGTTTTAGTAATAATTCTTGTTTTTCTTCAGTTAGTTGCTCTTTTTTTTCTTCTAATAATCCCGCAGACATTAAAATTGTTGTTAAGGGGTTGCGGAAATCATGGGAAAACATGGATAAAAATTCATTTTTAAAGTGGTTGCTTTTTTCCACTTCTGCCAGTTGAGAATTCTTTTCTTGAATACGATTTACCAAAACTTGATTAGTTTGGGTCAATGTTTCCGTAACTCTTTTTCTTTCAATGGCATATTGTAAAGAGCGTACTAGTCCTTCTACATTAATATTTCTTTTAACTAAATAATCTTGTGCACCTTGGCGAACTGATTCTATGGCAAGTTGTTCGTCATTAGTATTTGTCAACACTACTACAGGCAACTTAGGAACAAAACGTACTATTGTTTCTAAAGAATTTAAACCTTGACTATCTGGTAGGGTTAAATCTAATAACACAACATCAAAAGTATCTTCTTCTAGATGTTTAAGAGCCTCTGCGATTCTTGTTACATGAACTAAGTCAAATTTGTTTAAATGAAAATTTTTGAGGATTTCATGGAGTAACCTTGCTTCTGCCATATCGTCCTCAATGAGTAAAATTTTTACATAGTTTTTAGGCTGAGTTGCCGATCGCATTATAGGTCTAATAGCATTTATTTAGGATTCTAAAACTAATTATCCTTACTCAGATGGTAAGGTAACGGTGTTCAGCCAGAATTCTTCAATTCCCTTTACAATTCTAAACAATTCCTTGAGATTACGAGATTTGGTAATGTAACAATTGGCGTGGAGATCATAACTGTGGGTAATATCCTCTTCATTTTTGGAGGTTGTTAAAACCACAACGGGAATTCTTTTTAAATTAGGATCGTCTTTGATTTCCGCTAGGACTTCTCGACCATCCTTTTTGGGTAAATTCAGATCGAGAACGATCAGATCGGGACGGGGTGCATTTTGATACTCTGCTTTTTGGCGGAGAAAAGCCATGGCATCCATTCCATCCCTCACTGTCAAAATTTCTTGAAAGACAAGACTATCCTTAAGGACTTCTTGAATAAGACGAATATCACCGATATTATCTTCTACCAAAAGGATCCTTTTACACTTTTCGTCTGTCTCTACGCCCACCCTTGGCTCCTCCTACTGGAATTGTAAAATAGAAAGCTGCTCCTTGATCCAATTCTGATTCGACCCAGATATTTCCCCGATGACATTCAACAATTTTTTTACAAATTGCCAAACCCATTCCCGTTCCTGGATATTCATCACGAGTGTGTAATCTTTGGAAAATCACAAAAATGCGATCGCTGAATTGGGGATCTAGTCCAATGCCATTATCTCGAACTGAGAATAACCAACTGTCTTCAAGTCTTTGGGCATCAATTTCAATTTTGAGCGATCGCTCACTGCGGAACTTAATGGCATTACCAATTAAGTTTTGGAACATATGTACGAGTTGATTACTATCAGCCATAACAGTGGGAAGATTATGACAAGTAATTTCTGCTTGGCTATTGCGAATACTACCTTGTAAATTATTCAGGGCTTTTTCTAGAGCGATATTAGTATCGGTGAGAGTAAAGTCCGCACCTTGTAAATCTACTTTGGAGTAGGCTAACACATCATCAATCAGATTTTGCATCAGACTGACTCCCGATACGGCAAAACCAATAAACTCTTTAGCACTCAGGTCAAGTTTATCCCCATAACGCATTTCCAATAATTGGACATAGTTGGAAACGTGATTTAAAGGTTCTTGGAGATCGTGAGAAGCCACATAGGCAAAGCGTTTCAGTTCTCCATTAGACCTTTCTAAATCTCTAGCTAATTGAGCCAGTTCATCTGCTTGTTTTAAGATGATATTAATAATCGCTTTTCTAAGTTCTAGGGCAAACTTAATTTCGACTTCTTTCCAGGGTAAAGAAGTAAGACGGACTTTTTCCTTCCATAAATCAAAGGATTTACGGGGTGATAGACGTAGAGTTCCTTGAGAATTATTTGTCTCATAGGCTTTGTTAGGATCTCCCCCCCAGTTAACTGTTTGAATCACCTCTGGTCGAAACCACAGTAAATAGTTACGTTGAGAAATGGGAATAGCTAGTAGCCCACTAGCAACATCTTTATATTTATCCGCATCAGAATAGTGATTAGCTAGGGAATCAGTAACAAAAATTTCTTCATGAACATTCTGATGTAGCCACTGGACTAAATAGTTTAAGTCTTCTTCTGAGGGGGTTTTACCTACAAGAGTCCAATCCCCATTGTTACAAATCGCAGCACCTTGAGCATTAGTTAAATCTAATAGATTAGGATCGTAATTAACTAAACCTTCGACAAAATTTTCTGCCTCAGACATATAGTCGATTAACTGAGATTGAATATAAGCCAAACGCATTTTATAGTCATAATCTTCAGTTTCTTCCCTAGCCGATATTTCTGAAAATACGACTCTTCCTAAAAACTCGCAAGCTTTCCGTAACTCATAGGGGACATATTTTGTAGTTTGGTGATGACAAGCAATTAACCCCCAAAGTTTACCCTCTTTAATTAGGGAAATAGTCAAAGATGAACCGACTCCCATATTGTGTAGATACTCTAGATGACAGGGAGACGCACTGCGAAGAATCGAATGAGTTAAATCTAAGGGCTTAGTAATAACTCCTTGATCCAAGTTATGATTGCCTTCGGGTTGAACAGGGGGATACATTCCCACTGCGACCGCTTTAGCATCAGGGATTAAGCGAATCCAATTAGAACTCAGCAATTTTCTAGCTGGTCGAGGAATATCGGACTCTGGATAGTGCAGACCTAAATAAGGTTCTAAATCTTCCCGTTTTTCTTCGGCTATTACTTCTCCATGATCATCTTGATCAAACCGATATAACATCACCCGATCAAAATCAGTTACCTTGCGTACTTCTTTGACTATAATATTACAAAATTCTTTTAAGTTTTGGGTGTTTTCTAATTGATTAATAGAAGCTCTTGCTAAATGATAAAAACTTAAGAAAGGTATATTTTCTTGAGATATAGCAGGTTCTAGTTCTAAGATTAATAAATTATCAGCATTACGATGGAAAACCGCATCAAAAACTACAAAATCATCCCCACCAGTTCTGACCCAAACTTTACTAGGGTTGATAAAATCAAAGTTTTCCGATGATAATCCCGTTTGTAATCTTTCTACTTGAAAGGGGTCTAGAATTTCTCCTAGATTTTTTCCGATTGTTACTTCTGGAGCAATATTTAAGACAGAACCAATATTTTCACTGACTTGTAAAATTTCTAAGTCTGGTTCTTGTAATACTAAAAGTATCCCATGGGGCTGAATTTCATTAGTAGTATGGATTGCTTCCCGTTCTAGCCTAGCCAAATCTATCTGCAATTTTGTCATAGCACTGCCCCCAATTCGAGATACTTTAAATAAAATTAAAAAGTATTTTGGTAGGTCAAGAGCCAATTGTAAACATTACCATGCAATTCTTAACTGATAAAAACATTATCTTTACTATATTCTAGAAAATTTTGAACAAAGTAAACTTGATGGATGCAGTAAAAGCTAGGAAATAAAATATCTTAAATAGTTAAGCAAGTATATATACGAGTTTTCATACTGGTGAGGCACATTGATATTTAGGTTTTTCTTGATTTTCCTAAAGGATAACTGTTGAAGCAAAGAAGGAAAATGATATTACTTGAGAGTGCCAATTAAAGCTATCTGTAGAAGTTGTTGCCAAATTGGGGCTAGGGTGGCTTTGACGAGTAAATCTCCTAGTAAAAACCCCAGTCCCACCAGAAAATACTGGTGGGGAAATTTCAAGGTACTCCGCCGTGAAAGCCCAGGAGAGAACCACTCACCTGCTTGGACTTCGTCAAGTTGGGGGAATTTTCTGCTGAAGTAGTGACCAAGATTTAATGCTAAAGCAGTGAGAGCCAAGCCAGTGGCAATATACCCAACTACTCGCAGTATAGACCAGGGTGGCCATCCCACCAAAGCAGCAAGCCAGGGATTACTGCTTTGATAAACAAGCTGCCCCACATAAAAATTCATGTAATTGAGTAAATATGTTCCTAGAATTAAAGCTGCACTACCCAAAGTGACCAGTGACAATAAGGAAAACAATGCGTACTCTCGCAAATGAAGGGGCAGAAAAAGTTGAAGCGACCCCTCAGATCCTTCTCCTGTTCTAATCCAGTGAAACATATCTTCTGTGTAAATAGCTCCATTGAGTACTACCTCAGTAGCACGTTCTGGAGCTAAAACTGTTGCCCCAGCTACTGCCAAACTTTGACAAATAGCCCACCAAAGAACCCAGAGCATCGCTTGATTATAGCAACGGCGAGCAATGAGTAAAAGGTAGAGAGGATAAATCACTGCTGCACCTAAAAAGGGCATCAACTTCGGCATAGATAAGCTGAAACTAGTTCCAGTAGTCAGAACCGTGCCAATTGCTAATAGCATAGCGGTCAAGATATTTCGTCTGAACTCATACCAAATCCGCATCTCAAAACCCCTTTTTCCTCAGTCAATAAACTAGGTTCTATTCAATAATTATCAATTTCAATTAATTCTCCTGGTGCAATTGTAATTAGAGCTTCGCGTACTTGCGGAATTAATGATAATAAATCTACTAAGCGATTTGTACTCGCAACCATAACTATTACTGCAATACCAGCTTGTTGTAGATTTTGCTCATATTTTATGTTGCGATCAGAAGTCAACAAAATAGTAAATCCTGACTCAGACATTAATTTTAGTAATGCTCCATTTTTTGTTCCCGACCAACCCATTTCTCCGACAGTTTTGATATCAAGATCGGCAAATTCACGTTTTAAAGGTTTGGGAAGACATTCATCAAGCAGGATTCGCATAAGCAATGAGCATTTCTTTAGCTAGTTCGAGAACAGATATAGCATCTTGTCTGGTAACACTAGGAAAATGAGCGAGAAATGTCTCTAATGAATCTCCTGCTTCTAAGTAATCGATTAAGTTTTTAATTGGTACGCGAGTCCCTCTGAATACAGGTGTTCCTCCCATAAGCTCTGGATCGCTAACAATAACGTTACTTTTAGTTGTCATGAGACAAATCTGATTGTGAATTATCTATTTATCATAGCTAGATCGTGTTACTGTATTAGTCTAAACTACAGTATTTATCTGAGTTGAGAAAAGGATTGTCAGTATATATCCTTATTTAGATTTCTTCGGCAAAACTTTTAATTGGCACAAAATTGAAAGGTCCAGCAATTGACCCCCAAACTAGTTCGTCTGTTTCTGGATCTCTTCCTCGGTCATAGCTGATTAGTTTGTTGCCATTAATTTCAAAACTATTGTCTAAATAAGTAATTTTTCCCTTACGTTCAACGATACAGGCTTTTCCAGGCTTGATATTCCCTTGGAAACTACTACCTGTCCATTTCACTGTCATATCACAACCAGACATTTTTTCAATCAAGTCGGGGGTTAATTTTTGTAATCTTTCAGGATTGCGAGATGCTCCAAAAAAACTTTCTTGCTCTTTGACTTTAAAATTTTCTAGTTCAATTTGATCTTCGACAACGCTAAATTTTAAAATCCTTAAACGATAAGGCTGATCTAGCATAAAATCATAAGCTTGTTCTAGAAACAAACTAATTCCACCTAATAATTCTGTGGGAAGAGGACGCATACAAACTCTAATATGGGCAAAAAATGGGGGATTTTCATAGGCTTGTTCCTGATTACTAAAGTCTGCGGACATCCAACGAGCTAGGGTTTTAATATCTTGTGAGTGAGTCATCTGAATCTAAATATTAAGTTTAGGAATATAAATACCATAACAATCAGTGGTTAACTAGCAGAATTCTCTTTGAGGCGAAACAATAATATTTGAGTTTCTTGTTCCTCATTAAAGTTATCATCAGTTATTAACACCAAACTAGGATTTCCATCGGGTAATCTAGAGCCTATAGTCATTCCTTCAATGTTATCTAAATCAATCCCCAAATCTGCTAGATTGAAAAGCAGTTTTTTCTTTAAAACTTGAATATTAGAAACGTTATCGTTGAAACTTTTTATAGTAGAAGTATCTGTAGCATTTCCCACAACTACTTGATAAATTTTTGCCCCAACTCCTGTAAAACCAAAAGTTCTTTCAAGACTTAAAAAATATCCTTCTGTTTTTAGGGATAGTAATTCAGTTAAGCCGTTACTGATAGTTTCTGGCTGAGAAGGATCGAGTAAGTACATATGTTCAGAAACTATAATGGGACGACCAATAGGATTAATAACATAATGAAGCAACCGAATTCTTGCTTCTGGTTCAGAATTAATATCTTGAATTAAAGCTGATTCGGTAGCAGTAAAAAGGCGAAAAGGGTCGTCTTTGAGTAAACTATTTTGATTTAGAGTTAAAGATTCAAAACCAAGATTTTCTTGGATTCCTTGTTCGGTTTGAGGATTTTTTAAGTAGCGTTCAGGTAAAGGAATATTTAACTTTTTTTTCCCTGTTTGAAGCTCAAATTCTGCAATAAATGGCTCAATATTTTTGCTTGGATCTCCTTCACTGGAGATAAAGACTGTCTTTCTAGGAGATAGAGCAATACCTTCTGGATCAATGGAGCCAGAACTATATCTATTCCCTGCTTCATCTAACAGAAAGGTAACATTTTTAATAGTAGCGTTATTAATCTTAATTTTGTTAGTATCTTGTTGCTTAATATCTAAGTTCAGAGTGTAAAATCTAGCATCTCCATAATTACTACGATCATCAGATAAAACATAGTAGTTATCTTGTTGACGGTCATAAGTAATAGCAGACAAACCTCCCACTGTGGTGTTTTGAAAAGTACTTTTCGGCAATTTGTAATAATCGAGAAACTCTAGAGAAAGATCGAGAAACATTCTTTCTTCTGCTAATACTTGGCGGGGAGTATTACAAGCAGTCAGAATCAATGACAAGAGAATACATATCAAAAAAGTCCTGAGAGATTGCATATTTATTTAAAAACTTTAGATGGAAATAGTGGATTTTCCTTGACTCTGATACCAGTAGCAATACAAGCGATCGCCTGATATCAATGGAGATTGTTTAGCAGAATTTGATAATAATTTAGATCTTAATATCAATCCGTTTCAATGTGCTGATATTCCAGGCACTTATCTTTGTGCTAATGAAGAAGAAAGTAAAAGCATTGGGCAGAACATCCCCAACTTTATTGAAGAAGGAATGGCTTTTGAAGTGGCAATATAGCTTTTCTTTAAAGTTAATTTTAGGATGTGGCGATCGCTGCAAAAGTCAAGCGATCGCTGTTTAGTTATTTAGGAAATTATCTTCAAAAATTAAATAATTTTGGCAGAGCGTAGACCTAAATATAAACCTAGAGCAATTCCTGTATAAAGACCAATAATTAATACATACAATATGACTGCGCCCATGTTATTCTCCTTAATTTAAAGTGATAAATCTTTACAGGTTTCATTGTACCTGATCTGGAGTTTAGCTTAGAGCTATACCCTTTAATCACAGTAAAAACCTTTGCTATTTATCGAATTTTGCGATCGCTGCAAAATTTAATTTAGAGCAAAGACAGGAAATTATTTTCTCAGAGAGAATTTCCGATTTATTCTAGGATTGTGTCACAATCTTAAGGAAAATATACAACTATGAAAAATTATTAACAGAGGATTGGGTATGTATATTGTACAGATTGCTTCAGAATGCGCTCCTGTAATCAAAGCTGGTGGTTTAGGTGATGTGGTTTACGGCTTAAGCCGAGAACTAGAAATTCGGGGAAATTGTGTTGAATTGATACTCCCAATGTATGACTGTATGAGATATGACCAGATATGGGGACTTCATGAAGCCTATCGTGGTTTAACCGTTCCCTGGTATGGCGGTGTGATTTTTTGTGATGTCTATTGCGGTTGGGTACATGGCAGAGTTTGTTTCTTTATTCAACCCAAATCTGGAGATAACTTTTTTAATCGCGGTTACTATTACGGCAGTACAGATGACAATATGCGCTTTGCTTTCTTTAGTAAAGCTGCCTTAGAATTCCTCCTAGTCAGTAACAAACGTCCTGACATTATTCACTGCCATGACTGGCAAACTGGTTTAATTCCTGTGATGCTTTATGAGATGTATCAGCATCATGGGATGGGTCATCAGCGAGTTTGTTACACCATCCATAATTTTAAACACCAGGGTATCGGGGGGGCTGATATTTTATGGGCAACAGGTTTAAATCGTGAAGACTACTACTTTCACTATGATCGTCTAAGAGACAATTTTAACCCCTTTGCTCTCAACTTCATGAAAGGCGGTATTGTCTATTCTAATCATGTTAATACAGTTTCACCCCATCATGCTTGGGAAGCCCGCTATCAAGATGTAGGCTATGGTTTAGGTCATACCCTAGAAATTCATCAAAGTAAATTTGGCGGTATTCTCAACGGTGTTGATTACAATATCTGGAATCCTGACTTAGATCATCATATTCCTTTCTCCTACTCTATAGATGATATGACAGGAAAAGCCAAAAATAAAACTGCTTTAAGAGAAAGATTATTACTACAAAACGTTGATAAACCAATCATTGCCTATATAGGAAGACTCGATCAACAAAAAGGCGTACACTTAGTTCATCATGCTATGTATTATGCCCTCAATCGGGGAGCGCAATTCGTTCTCTTAGGCTCTGCTACTGAACCTGGTATTAATAGCTGGTTCTGGCATGAAAAACAACATCTTAACAATCATCCCGATGTACATTTGGAACTCAGTTTTAATGAAGAACTAGCACACTTAATTTACGCTGGTGCAGATATGATGGTTGTTCCTAGTAACTACGAACCCTGTGGCTTAACCCAGTTAATTAGTTTGAAATATGGTACTGTACCTATTGTTCGCGGTGTAGGAGGTTTATTAAGCACTGTATTTGATAGAGATCATGATTCAGATCATGCACCAGAAAAACGCAATGGTTATGTCTTTTATCAAACTGATAATCGTGCTTTAGAATCCGCAATGGAAAGGGCGATTGGACTATACACTCAATATCCCAAAGAATTTGCCCAATTAGCTCAACAAGGTATGGAATATGACTATTCTTGGAATAATCCAGGAACCACTTATCAAACTGTTTATGAATATATCAGGGCTTAGATAAGCAGCCTAGAAACTTGACCTACGTGAGTTCGGAGTTCGCCCTAAAGGATCCCTAAAGGGTACACCTTCGGATAACCGCTTCGCATAGAGTTCGTAATTCGGAGTTATGATTTTTTCAACCAAAGAATTAGGTATTCAGACATCTAAAAACTTATAAGTTGTGATAAATTTCTGAGTTTTGAGCCTCGTCGAACTCCTAAGGAACAAATTGTTGCTTTCTGACATTACGAATCTAAATTCGTTGGACGCTCACGTTGACCTAATAACAATTAGATTTAACCAGCTATAACAAATGTGTAGCTGGTTAAAATTTGACCAAGAAATATAAGTTTTTAGTTAAACCCCGTCCATTTAGAAAACTATAGTTTTATTTTTAATCACTGTTCCCTGTTCCGACGCGAAGCGGAATCCTTTAGGGCTGTTCCCTGTTCCCTTATGCGTAGCAGTATCCTTTAGGGCGAACAGATAGCTAAAAACTACTGGTTTCAAACTAGATTCGGTTTAAGTTAGATTTAAAAACCTTTCTAAAGCAGATATCATTGCAGGGGGCCAACGACGTACATCACTCGTGTTTTACCATTTCAGAATGCGATATGCGATCGCCCACTGCCAAGAAACTTAGTGATCGCGCTTTTGCCAAAATCTGAGATGATGATTGGATGAACCAATCAACTTTGTCTTATTCTCAACCATCAACAGACCCGCTTAAGCTGACAGCATCTGCTGTCAATTACCTGATCAAGATACTACCCAAAGGAACGGCTTACTGCATTGGTATTGTTTTAGTAGTGATGATGACTGGTCGCTTAGTGCAATTCTTTAGGGAGTCTAGCTCGGGCAGTCTTGCCTCTGGTACTCCACCTCAAATGGGGATGGCATCTGGTAGAGAGAGCTATGGAACGAGGAAAAGTCCCACGCTTACAAACTATTTGAGCGGGCTTACAGTTGGTGCATCAGCAATGTGCCAGTACAACCAGTGAAGCTGGGAGAGAAACAGCGAGAAGTCCTAGCTATTGATAGTTCCACTATTGCCCGCTGGCGAGCCAAGGTAGGAATGGAGTTATTGGGCAAAGGATTTCACCATCGCGCAGGCAAAGCAATCAAAGCCAACATCATCGCAGCAGTTACAACTGTAGTCTTCACTTCTGGGGTAGGAGTCAGGTTAGTGCGTCGCGTGAGATTTGGAGACAGTTGTGCTCAGAGCTGCTGTCTTCAAGGATTTACCCAAATCTAAGAACCATCGGTTGTTGGTAGTAGATGCTGGGATTGCCACCCAGCAACAGTTTGCTGCTGCCAGTGACAAGGATGCTTTGTTAGGACGTTTAAGGATCAATGGCAAACTACGCTGTGCCCCACCTCCACGACCAGAGCACCCAGGTCCAGGTCGCCCAAAAAAACATGGTGAGATTCTCCATCCAGGATGGGACAGTCCAGAAATTTCCCCAGATGAGGAGATTATAAGCTTAGACGCATTTAAACTGCATCCTCAGATTCTTTGAAAGCCACAAGCAATAAGCGATAGTCAACAGAAAAAATGTAACCTGGGTGCGTCTAAGCTTAGCCATGCACCTATCTGGAGAACTACGTTTGAGACGATGGAAAAATCTGCACGCTTGTTGATGAAGCTGATACAATTCTGGATGTAGTCAGGATCATCGATTCTGACTATGAGAAACCGTTGTTACTGGGAACTATTGCCCGAGAACTTACAACTGAAGAGATCTGGTTAGGCTATAAGCATCGTTCTCCCGTGGAAACCAACTTCTATGTCGCTCAGGATAGCGCAGGAATGGAAATGCCCAGAGCTTGGACTGAAAATGCTATTAAATGGCGTATTAGTTTAGCCATGCTAGCTGGGTTTGTTCTCAAAGCGATTGCAGCTAATTGTGAACCCCTACCGATTGGTCCATGGGATCGAAGACCTAAACCTACAGCGGGTAGGCTCACCAATTATCTTGATATTCAGATTCATAATTTTGTGGCACTTGCTTTAGCTGGAGTCAAATCCAGAAACTACCAAAAAATTCAAACCCCTCACAATAGCAAGCATTTGCCGTTCTCAGATGCTGCTTAAATTGGTAAAAGACGAGCTTGACTGGGCTGGGACAAAAAACTTCAGTTAGATGGTCGCTATACTTAGGCGAGAATTTCTTTTAGGTGCGGATATTTTTTTAGATAATCATGGATTTTTTGTTTGTCCAAATTATCAGCATAATGACCGCTATCAATAATGAATCGGATTGCAATTCGGACTTCTTCAAGCGTATGTTGAAGCCTTAATTCTTCAAATCTATCATTAGAAAAATAAAAACGTTTTTTTAATACTTTATCATGAAGCCCTTGAATTAGCTTTTCCCAAGCTAAAGACATCCTAATCATTGAATGATACTCATCTGGCGGAGGATTATCATCCCAGGCTTGTAGCTTTTTGATTTCTTTATTGCTTAGACCTGCGATGATTTCTACCACATAAGTTAAAATATCATATCCTGCCCCATAAACTGGTTTTATATTTTTTTCTCTTGCATTGTCAAGGTCATCGAAAATCCGATTACTAATGTATACATTCACGTCGAAATTTGCAAGTTCATCAAATGGCTTATCGCCCAGGATTTTACGAAATTCTTTGCTTGATTGACGATCAGTATATAGTAAATCACTCCACCTAACTGACATATAGCTCTTCGATAAAAATTCAATCATATCTATTATGTCCGAGATTATAGATACAGTTAGAGGCATATCAGCTTCATAAGGACTTAACATTGACCTAATCTTATTGAAATCGGGGAGCAGTTCCTTTCTGACGTGAGTCTTACGTATTTCAGATGTAATTGCAGATCTAATGTATTGCATCTTATCTTCGTCTTCAAAAAAATCAATAAGATCAGATTGATATTTCTTTAGCTTGTTCTCATCTTCTAGTTTTGGCTTATTCTCATCTTCTAGTTTTGGCTTATTCTCATCTTCTAGTTTTGGCTTATTCTCATCTTCTAGTTTAGGAAGAAGAGGTATGACTTTCTCGCTTGCAATCATACCTATTGTTGAATTAATTGCATTGTAATCAAGAGATGACTCCATAAGATTTCTGATTCTTAAAATGTCTCCTTTTGTTTCGATAAACGATGATTTGATTTTTGATATTCTTTCATTTTCTTGGTCCTTTAAGCGTCTATGTATTTCATATGCTAAACCAAGAAAAGCTACTATAAGGCCTAGAATTGCTACTATAATACCTGTATATTCATAAGTAATTTTATCAATTTTATCGCCATTCAATTCTTGGCCACTAATTTTTGAAGGAGGAACTAAAGATTCTTGAGCTACTAGATGATCTGACTGAGCAGAAAAAGAATATTGAATCTTTTCAGAAACATATGGATTGCCATCTGAGTAAAGGCTAAAGTTTGCTCCTTTATTTTCGGTTTTATTGTGCATATTTATTGTGGATAATTTTACTTTGAATTGTGGAGTATGCGATGGGCACACCTTGTCCATGAAGTCGGCAATTGAGCGCGTCTTGTCAGCTCCTGTTCTACGAGTTGTTTTGTTTGGCCAACGCTAGTGCTAGAACCCATGAAGCCCAGACCATTGACTCCAAGGACGGAGATTCTTTGATTGAGCAGAGGTGCTGTTGCCATTTTTGACCATTAAGGTCAAATTGTTCTAAAGCTAATTCTGATTCTAATAACAAGCGTCCCCTTTGATTAATAGTTGTTAGTAGATCTTGAATCTCTCTAATTTCCCGATCTATACGAATTCGTTCCGTACCTTGAGGATTGGAGCCTAAGACCAGGATTTTATCGACCATTCTAGCTAAACATGACTAGTAAGGTTATTCACGGCCTATTCGCTCATGTTAGCCAGGATTAATTTAAGTGAGACATTAAAATTTGTTTAATAATATGCGATCGCTATAATGAAGAAGTTTTATTCTCTCGTGTTTTACCATTTGGCAGTGCGCGATCGCAGTATCAGGAAAGTTAGCGATCGTGCACTGCCAAAATCTGAGATAATGATTGGATAAACCAATCAACTTTGCCTTCTTCTCAACCATTAACGGACCCGCTCAAGCTGACAGCATCCGCAGTTAATTATCTGATTAAGATACGCTTAGACTCAATTTTGAGCGAGAAATTTACACTCAACTTGGTCCTGAGAGGGTCAAACCGCCTTAAGGGCAGCAATTCTCCTCCTAGAAATAAATCGGG
>JASJDB010000036.1 GCA_030065315.1 Xenococcaceae cyanobacterium MO_167.B52
TTGAATGAACCTGAAGCAGCTACCCAGATAGAAGAAGCTGTAACTAAGGTGTTAGATGCTGGATATCGTACAGGAGATATTATGTCTGAAGGGATGAAAGCTGTGGGATGTAAAGCAATGGGAGAAGCTTTACTTTCAGAGATCGCTTAGTAGTAGTTAGTTAACAATAATTATTCATATAGTCTAAAATACGATTCCAAGCCCACCAACAGTCACGATCGCGGTTAGCGTTTTGACAGTCTAAACTACTTATATAACCCACATGACCCCCCGATTTAGTCAAGATTAAATCTATTGCTTGATTACTCTGAGCAACTGCTTTGAGATCGGGAATAATACTGGGAGAGAACATCGGATCGTCTTCTGCATAGAGAATTAGGGTAGGCTTACTAATTTTCGGTAAAATCCGAAAGGGACTACTAAGGGTAAAATATTCCTCTACTGAAGAGATACCCAATCGGGGAATGACTAACTCCCGATCAAAATCCCAGATCGTATTAGCTGCTTCAATAGCTTCTAGCTCGATGTCTTGGGGATGATAGGAATGAAGTTGAAGGGCGAGTTGTTTCAAAGATTTCGCGATCGCTTGTTCGATATATTTTCCAGAAGGATGTGCCATTAAATAGGGTAAAGAGCGATTAGAATCTAAATTTGGGCAAATTACCGCACCTCCTGCTACATCAGAGGACTTTAAACCATTTACTTCTAGAAACTGGGAATAATGAACCCCCCACAAAGCCAATTGTCCCCCCAAAGAATAGCCTGTAAACCAAAAAGGCGCGGGACATCCCATGACTTTACTTTCCCCCGCAATACTGACAAAATCTTTTCCTTCATTAATTCCGTCTGATGTTAGACAAGAAGACAATTTAGCCGATTCACCATGAGCGCGCCAATCAAACAAAACCACAGCATAATTTTGATGATACGCTTTTCTTGCTAGTATCTGAAGCAACCACTGATTATCTAGACTTCCAGTAATTCCATAAGTCCCAATAATTGTTCCCTTGGGATGATCAGGAATTGCCATCCAAGCAAATATTGGTACTTCTCCCTTGGTAAATATTACTGGTTCATATTTTGGCTCTACCTCAATTAGAGTTGTTTGCCAAGTTTGGCTAGAGCGAAATGCAGCATAAAGGGTCATCAATAGACCGCTATTTAGTAATAGGGGAGGAGAAAACAAGCTGTTTATCATTTAATGCAATTGGTAATCAAGAAGTAAATATAGTAAAACAATTTTCTTAGATACCGCTTAACCCCAATCCCAGAAAATTGTCAATACGGTTTTTACTACTTATTATTTTTGTCAAGTTCTTGCAATAAATATTTGCATACTGTTACATTTATTCACAGGACACCTAGCAGTTTAAGCATAAAGTGTTTTTAGACGGTAAAACAACCTAACGGAGGAACATCTGTGTCATTTACTATTGATTCAGCCCGTAACATATTCCCAAATACTCTATATGCGGATGCAGTACCAGCATTAACCGCCAGATTCAACCAGCTTAGTGCAGAAGACCAACTGGCGTGGATTTGGTTCGCTTACTTGGAGATGGGTAAAACTGTTACCGTAGCTGCGCCTGGAGCAGCCAATATGCAATTTGCCGAGCCTACTCTCAACCAAATTAAGGCAATGGGGTTCCAAGAACAATCTCAAGTAATGTGCGATCTCGCTAACCGCGCTGATACACCCATTTGTCGCACTTATGCTACTTGGACTCCTAACATCAAACTTGGTTTTTGGTATAAACTGGGGGAATGGATGGAACAAGGTATTGTTGCACCTATTCCCGAAGGATATAAGCTTTCTGCCAACGCTTCTGCCGTACTCAACAGCCTGATCGGGTTAGATTCAGGACAACAAATTACTGTACTACGTAATACTGTAGTTGACATGGGATTTGATCCCGCTAAGATGAGCAACTTCAAAAGAATCAGTGAACCAGTAGCTCCTCCTACAGAAATATCGAAACGAACTAAAGTCAGTATCGAGGGCGTTACCAATCCTACAGTACTAAGCTACATGAATTTGTTGAACGCTAACGATTTTGATGAATTAATTAAACTGTTTGCCCCTGATGGTGCGCTACAACCTCCCTTCAAAAGACCCATCGTTGGTCAAGAGGCAGTACTCAAATTTTTCAAAGAAGAATGTCCCAATCTTAAGTTAGCTCCAGAACGAGGTGTTTCTGAGCCTGCTGAAGATGGATTTACTCAGATCAAAGTTACAGGTAAAGTCCAAACTCCTTGGTTTGGTGCTGGTGTAGGAATGAATATGTCTTGGAGATTCTTACTTAACTCTGAGAACAAAATTTTCTTTGTCGCGATCGATTTATTAGCATCTCCTAAAGAGTTACTAAATTTAGCGCGTTAAAAAAGATTTTTAAACCCAACCACTAGAACTATTGATTACGGCAAAGTTTGAGTTTTAATCAATTGCTCGTAATTGGGTTGAATATCTCAAGTTAATCGCCTTAAAGTTTAAGGCGATTAATTTATTTTATTATGATCATATTTTTAATATTAGTTTTATCTTATAAAACCAATTAGATGATATTATATGTATTACAAAATACGTATATTAAATTAAGATTTTGGTATTGATGTTAAAGACTAATGAAGTAACATACTCCGAAAAACAAGAAAAAATAGCCAAGCAAGCTTTGAACACTGCCTACCAACGAGAAACTTCTGCTTTAATTACTGCTATTAGAGAGCGTGCTAGTTCAATTAAGGAGCTTCAAGATTTATGGTACTTACATGATCTGTTAAGTACTAAAAGACATGAAATAGATGGTAAATATGCCTACAACAGTTCTACTATTGTGTTTGATTTTGCCAGATTAGTTAAAGAAGGCTGGCTAAATCTTGATGAACTGAAACAGTTAAAGCCAGAGATGGTATCTAAAATCTCTGCTTTAGCGCGGATGTAATTTTTCACGAAGTCAGAAATATGAAATCAGAAGTCAGAAGTTATACCATCTCCCTAAAGGGAGAGGATTCAAAAATTGATTAATATTTTTATTTTCTTCTTCATAAATGAAGAGGCTTTAAACCAACTTCGGGCTGTTTATTTCTGACTTCTGACTTCGGACTTCGGACTTCAGCCCGAAGGGCGTGGTAAATTTTTGACATCCTCCCCTCCCTGAGCAACTTCGCTATGCTCAGTTACTTTGAGAGATGGGATTCCAACACCCTCACAAGGGTAGTTTTTCTACATCGTGCCACAAGAGTATCTAGTAATTGTAAGTGCGGATAGAGGGGTGTATAGTGATTGGTTGTATCAAGCAATTGTTGAATTAGGATGGCATCCTTTTTTGAGAATCAATCATCGGGGTCAATATTGTCATTCAAGTTCTGATTCCTGGCAACCTCTAGCCGCAGTAGTTACTCATCACAATCCAAATTGGTCAGCTCAAGTAACTTGTTTCAAAACTAATCCCATTAACTGCACTCGTGTGGCTCGATGGGATGATGGTTATGCTGCCCCCTGGTTAGTGATAACAGATTTAGACTCAACCACTGCTGATGTTAGGATGAAGTCAGAATTATCAACTCTTTTCTTATAATCATTAGTCTTGTCAAATAATTGATTTTTTTTTAGCGATCGCCCCAACCTTCCAAGCCGTGTAATAAAAGTGCCCTAGTTAGTAGTGGTTGGATTATCGAACATAATTCTCAGATTCCCCGATTAACTAGTTGCTATCCCCTTGTTTAAGCCATTAGTAAAATAATAACAATAACTAAATATTGAAATCATGATAACTTCTTTATTTAATACAGAAGTCGTCAACTATTTTTATGGTCAATAATCGACCATAATACACAAAATGATTCACTCCCTTTCATTTGATTTTTCATACTATGTCCAAAATCCTCCCCAATATTCAAATTATTTATTAAAAGCTATAAATTTTTTTATCCTTAATGCCTTGTCCTTTGAAAAGAATAATTCTCGAATTATAGCTAATAGTGATCTTTAGAGGAATTTGTTCGACATAACCAATACAATGAGTGATGCCTGCTTCACCTTTTTGAATAGTAAAATTGTTTTGTTTAACAATATTATTTACTGTTTTAAGTAAAGAATAAAAACTCATAATCAATTTTCAAGTATTTTTGGTATTAAAGACTAAGCAAAGATATAATTTATCCATAGAGAAGGAATAAATTATATCTTCAGAGAGATTAATTTAGCTCCCTAGATTCAATCTATTTTTTACAACATTTCTACTATAATAAGATGAATTGTAGAGCGTAATTTTATTGATAGACAGTTTTCTTATTGCACACTTTATTGAATTAATTATTATTGTATTAATTATACTGATTGAAGTAAAAATCGATATTATTGTTAATTATTAGTCAAAGCAATAAACGACAAACTACATTGATTTAATTTAATACTAATTTAGTATAACCGCTTTTTAAAGTAAGGTTTCGGAATAATATTTGATTTTTTAGAAACTTTTAGCTAACACAAAAGTATCTGTTAAAGTTTGATATTGTATAGCATTTCTAAAAAGGAGGAGTGGGAGAATCTGGAGCTTCATCACAATTAATCCACAAGGTTAAATGCAAGATTTCTAAGCTGATGGTTCTTAAAACAGTGGAATCAAGTCTTTGTCGTAACACGGGTGCTGTCGGAATTCTCATTATTAATGGAACACCAAAAGCCTTCGGTGACATTACTAAACCAGGAAGTACTATTCAGGCGGAAGCTAAACCAGGTGACAAAACCATTTTGGATTTTGGATTGCCGATTTTGGATTAAAAACAAGCCCCTGACTTTCAAGCAGGGGAAAATCCCAAATTAAAAAATCGTAAAATCATTAATCTAAAATCCCAAATCTAAAATCTAAAATCAAAATGACAATATCTGGTCGCAGAGGAACAGTTTTGATTTTTTTCTTGCCATCTACTTTCAGAAAATGTTGTAAGGGGTCAAAAGTTCGATTACTTGCTATCAATTTATTGCTGATGCTTTGTCTGTAGCAAACATTTAGTGATTTGATATTACATGTTAAGGTCAAAATTCCGATGGCAAAACTTTTTCAAAAAAGTTGGTTGATTTGCTTTTGGCTGAGCTTGGTACTCACCGTTGGCATACTGCCAGTGTACTCAGGTGCATTGAAACAATCTGAGTCAGTACTGCCAGTACAGCTAGTACAGCAGGGAAAAAAACATTACGATGCCGAACAATTTCAGAAGGCTGTCAAAGATTTGCAGGAGGCAGCTAAAGCCTTTGAGAATCAGGGAGACAAACTGAACCAAGCCATAACTTTGAGCAACCTTTCCTTAGCTTACCAACAACTGGGAGAGTTTCTTGAGGCAGAATCAGCGATCGCCCAAACTTGGCAACTGCTAGAATTTAAACCCTCGGAAGGAATATCTGCAATTAGTTCTCAGCAATTAAAAATACTCGCTCCAGCCCTAAATATTCACGGTCGTCTAGAGTACATTAGAGGTAAACCTGAAGTCGCTCTGGATAGCTGGCAGCTAGCAGTAAATATTTACAAAATATTAGGTAATGAGGAACAGGCTATTAGCAGCCAAATCAATCAAGTTCAAGCATTGCAAACTTTGGGACTTTATTACCAAGGAAAGGTAATCATAGAACAAGTGCAGCAAGCTCTGGAACAATTACCACCTTCTCTTCAAATTCAAGGATGGCAAAATTTGGGTGAAGTGCTCGGAGCTGTGGGTGATTTAGAGGCTTCCCGCCAGTTTTTAAATCGAAGTCTAGGGATAGCACAAAACCTGAACTCTCCCCAAGATATCAGCTCAACATTCCTCAGTTTAGGCAATACTTTTTGGAGTTTGGGCAATCTAGAACGAGATCGTCAGTCTGCTGAGATAAAATCTGATTTTAGACCTTGGCACTGTGGCAGTGAGCACTTACCAAATAACGCTTTAAAGTTTTATCAGGATGCTATTCAAGCTTATCAGCAATCCTTTGAGACATTACCCGCTTCAGCTACGGGAATCAAAGCCCAGGTCAATCGCCTAAATCTATTAGTAGAGACTGAGCAATTTACTGAGGCACTTCAAGAGCAGCGAGAGATTGCTCTCTATAATTTACCTCTAAGTAGAACCAAGGTCTATGCTCAAATTAACTTAGCCCACAATCGGGCTTGCCTGCGCCAGAAACTGAACTTTTCTAATGACGTACCTTCTTGGGAAGAAATTGATAATTTGTTAAAAGCAGCTGTACAAGACGCTAAAAAACTAGAAGATAAAAATTCCCTCTCTTATGCTCTCGGCAATCGTGGTGGATTTTATGAATACTTAGCTTGGCAAAATTACCCAGACCTTCAAAAACTACAAACTGCTCAGAGTCTAACAGAGGAAGCACTATTTTTAGCCCAACCTTGGCAAGCACCCAGCATTGCCTATCAGTGGCAGTGGCAACTAGGTCGTCTGTTTGAACTTGAGGACAAAAAGAAGCAAGCTATTTCTTATTATCAAGCTGCTTTCGAGACTCTTGAATCTGTACGTAGTAATTTGGCAGCTATTAATTCTGACATTCAGTTTTCCTTCAGAGATAACGTAGAGCCAGTCTACCGCAAATTAGTTGATTTGCTCTTGAGCAGTGAACTACCTTCAGAAGTGGGACAACAACAGTTTCTAGCTAAAGCTATGAAAGTCATTGACTCGCTTCAACTAGCTGAACTGGAGAATTTTCTCAGATGTGATCTCTCTTCTAATTTGCAGGTTGAGAGAATAGCAGGAGAGATCGATCCGAAGGCAGTATTCATCTATCCTGTTGTTTTAGGTAATCGATTAGAGATTATTTTTAAGTTACCCCAACAGCCTTTGCGCCACCAGACTTATCATATCAGCCAAATTGAAGTTGAACAGATTATCAACCGACTACAGAAAAATTTAGCTAGACCTGACCGCACTGAAGAAGTTAGAGAAGATGGTCAACAACTCTATTACTGGTTAATTGAACCCCTTGAGAAAGATTTGGCAAAGTTGAGAGGGAATAAGGATGATGTGACTACTTTAGTCTTTGTATTAGATGGGTCTTTGCGTAACATCCCGATGGCAGTTCTCTACAATCAAGGACAATATCTCATCGAAAATTATGCTATTTCAGTTATTCCCAGTCGGCAGCTTTTTGATCCTCGTCCACGACAACAACAGTTAAAGGTTTTAACGGCTGGTGTGAGTGAAGCTCAACAAGTTGAAGGGTTAGATTTTAAAGAACTCCTTTATGTGCCTCAGGAATTTGCACAAATTCAAGAAGTGGTAGATTCCCCTAGTAAATCACTGTTGAATCAGTCATTTACAGGTGAAAAATTAGCAGAACAAATTCAGCAAGGAGCTTTTCCCATTGTCCACATCGCTACCCATGGAGTGTTTAGTTCTGAACCGTCTGAAACCTTTATTCTGGGTTGGGGCAAGCGAATACCAGTAAGGGATTTGGATAGAATCCTAAGAATTGACAGTTCAGATAAGGCGATCGAATTGCTTGTTCTCAGTGCTTGCCAAACTGCTAAGGGTAATCGACGGGCTGCTTTAGGCATAGCTGGGGTAGCTGCCCAGGCAAAAGTACGTACTACAGTAGCAACTTTATGGCAGGTAGATGACCAGACTACTGCTAATCTAATGGGTAAGTTTTATGAAGGATTAAGGGAGGGGAAGACTATCGCTGTTGCTCTGCGGGACGCTGAGTTGTATCTTTTGCATGGTCAAGAAAGTCGTCCCCATTACTGGGCTCCTTTTGTAATCGTGGGCAATTGGCTTTGATAAGTGTTAAATTTGGACTTGTCCCAATTCTCGAAACTAGCTAGATTGATAGGACAATTTTCAGCTACCCAGAAAAGAGCTAGACAAGAACCACACTTTGGGAGACATCAAAACTTGTAACTCCTTCTAAAGTAGCAACTTTATTTTCATCAATGATAATACTCTGTGCGATAGCATCATACCTAACTTCACTGATATCGCTAATGCCATAAGCAACGGCATCGATTTGAATAATATCGCCGTCAGCAGCACTGAAGTCAGTAATAGTATCAAAAATATAGCTATAGCTGACTTCATACCTCGATGAGAAGACAAAGGTATCAGCTCCAACACCACCAATCAGAGTATCATTTCCCCAATCTCCTGAGAGGGTATCATCTCCTGCTTCTCCCTTAAGAAGATTATGCTCATCATTGCCAGTAATGTGGTTAGCGAGGGCATTTCCTGTACCAATCTCATGCTCTCCCTCCAGGATTAGATTTTCCAGGTGTTCTCCTAGAATAAATTCATCTGATTCATCTGAAGAATAGTAGAAGTCAATAACAACGCTGTCAATACCAGCATCAGCTTCCTCAATAATGATATCGTCTTTGTCGTCAAGGTAATAGGTATCGTCTCCATCACCTCCAATGAGCGTATCGTTGTTATCTCCTCCATCAAGATGGTTATTACCACTGTTACCGATGATCAGATTGTCCCCTCCACTACCAGTACCATTAATATCAGCCGTACCCACAAGGGTGAGATTTTCTATGTAGTAGCTTTCTAGTTTAAATGACTGAGAAGCAAAGACAGTATCAGTTCCTGAGTTAACCTCTTCTTCAACTGAGTCATTGCTACTATCAACGAAATAAATATCATCTCCCTTGCCTCCTGCGAGAGTATCATTTCCAGTTCCACCATCGATAGTATCGTTACCTTCTCCTCCACTTAAATAGTTCTGACCGCTATTTCCAGTAATTACGTTGTCTAACTCATTTCCTGTCCCATCGATATTGGCAGTCCCAGTGAGCGTCAGATTTTCTAAGTGGTTTCCTAGGGTAAAAGTGATTGAGGACTCGACTGTATCAGTTCCTGCGTTGGCTACTTCAATCAGGGAATCTGCGTTACTGTCAACGATATAAGTATCATTCCCTAAGCTGCCAATGAGAGTATCATCACCATCACCGCCATTGAGAACATCATCCCCTTCTTCTCCTCTAAGGAGATCGTTCCCTGCTTCCCCATTGAGGGTATCATTCCCTGCTCCTCCAGTCAGAGTATCATCACCATCACCGCCATTGAGAACATCATCTCCTGCCCGTGCGTGAATATTATCATTGCCTGATGTTCCGTTAAGCATGTCCTCACTTACTGTACCACCTAATATGTTTGGGGTTTTCATAACCAAGGTAGTCTTAGCAATCGCACTTCCATAAGGACTATCGTCAACTACATACGTAATAATGCGATCGCTAGAATCAGGGCTAGGAGCTGTATTATTGTAGGTAATACTTCTCAAAACGTTCTGATAATTAGCAATTGTATCTGTGCCATCAAGAGTGAGTATTCCTGTAGTCGAATTGTAAACACTCTCAATATTAGTACCACTAGTGTCGGCTGTAAGTATTTCGGAGCCTACCTCCCAAAGATTAGTAATGGTTACTCTGGCACCAGAAAGGGTATTGTATTTAATGGGATCGGGGCTGGTAACAATCAAATCCCCGTCCACAATTACAGGGGAACTCCCAGTAAAGTCAACCGTATCGTCAATACCTATATCTGAGCCATTGAGATCTACAATTGGGTTGGGTTGACCGTAGAAGATAGCAACTTGTCCAGATGAGGTACCATTGGGTCCATTTTCAGCACTCACAAAAATATCATCAAACCCATCGCCATCCAAATCTTCTAGCGCAAGTTTAGAACCAAATCGATCAAAAGAGTTTTCTCCCAACATATAGAATCCCTGATTGCCGACAAGGTTATCGATATCTTTGGGCAATCCTTCAGGGCTGCCAAAAAGGATTAAAACTCTTCCAACTGAGTTTTTTCCATCTACATCTGCGTGAGGCTCCCCTATAGCTAAATCAGTGTAACCATCACCATTAATATCTCCTGTCTTCACAGAACCACCGATTTTGTCAAATTTTTGCACATATTCGGCAGGGAAATTCTCAAGATCGATAATAGAGGGAAGACCATTTAGCTTTATATCAATTACGTAGGTAGCCCATCGTCCTGTCAGTACCATCTCTTGGCGACCATCATTATCAAAATCCCCCGTAGCAATTTCTGTCACCAACTCCTCATTGAGGAATGTAATACTACTTCCTGGCTCAGGTTGGTTGAGGTTAATGACACGATTTGAGGAGTCAGGGCGACCAAAAACTAAATGAGTTTCACGAGCACTTCTACTTTGAACTATGACATCATCATATCCATCTTGATCAACATCTCCTGGTGAAGCTAGTGCATAGCCTGTTAAATCTCCTTCATTACCATCGATGCGAAAGCCATTGGGGAAGCCATTATTTGTATTTAAGTCGTTGACATTAAACTTTGCTGGATAATTTTGCCCACCAGTTAAGATGAAAACTTGGTCTGCTCCTGGAGCACTCATCATTACATCATCAAAACCATCACCATTAAAATCTCTTGCATTTTCAACGGCAAATCCCAAGTTATCATAATCTTCATTTCCTGTGACTGTAAAGCCTATTTTGCCATCAAGTTCGTCAAGTTTTAAATTGTTAGCAAATCCCTGTTCTGTCCCGTACAAAAAGTGCACTTTGCCAGCATCATAGCTAACATGGGTATTGGCTTCTGGTGCGCCAATAATCAGATCATCAATACCATCACCGTTAATATCTGCTTTAGTTGAAGCAAAACCAGCTTCATCAGTAAAAAAAAGTCCTTCAATCTTGCCCTGAAACACGGAGCCTTCTGTACCATCAAGAGAGGCTAAATCGATAGGAGCCTGAAATCCACCTGGTTTTCCGTAGAGTAAATAGCCAGCATTCAATTCAAATTTGACTTCTACCCCGTTGATGATGAAAATTAGACCACCCTCAGGTTCTACTGTCCTTATTGCACTTGCACCCAAAAACACGTCACGGTATCCATCTTGATTGAAATCCGCTACAGTGAGGGAACGCCCTAACTTATCATAAGGTTCAGGACCATTGAAAATTATCCCTCTAGATAAATCTCTTCTCAATTCTTCTATATATAGAGTGTTGGGAGTGCTGGGAGGATGTTCATAGTTAGGGACAGGAGTAGCTGTAACAGTCAAATTATAGTTAGCATTGTCATGGCTGTTATGAGGATAAACCCGAATGTAGTAAGTTCCTTCTAATAACTGGAGATTAATATTTTCATCCTCGTTAAGCCAGTTCTCCGAGCGGAATAATACGGCTCCACTACTATCAAGTAGTTCCACATCCGCATCATCATCAAGCTCTGTTAAACTTAAGCTGAAATCACTAGCATTATCCAGAGTAAAGCGATAATAATCATAAGGGTCTGTGACTCCTACCCAATCACTGTATGTGGAGGGAATCTCTCCTACTGTAATCTCTCTAGCATTGGTGAAAGTATTTCCTGCATCAAGGACAGGAGTAGCTGTAACAGTCAAATTATAGTTAGCATTGTCATAGCTGCTGTGAGGATAAACCCGAATGTAGTAAGTTCCTTCTAATAACTGGAGATTAATATGTTCATCCTCGTTATGCCAGTTCTCTGAGCGAAACAATACGGCTCCATTACCATCAAGTAGTTCTACATCAGCATCATCATCAAGCTCTGTTAAACTCAAGCTGAAATCACTAGGGTTATCCAGAGTAAAGCGATAATAATCATCGGGGTCAGTTTCTCCTACCCAGTCACTGTATGTGAAGGGAATCTCTCCTACAATAATTTCTAAGGCATCATCGAGACTATTTCCAACTTCGTTGTTAGTCATTTTTTAAACTCCTAGAATTTTGCATTGCTACTTATTACTTGAAACTTCATCTAATGGTTTATGCAGAATAAAAAAAATTTCTTGGCTGAAAAAATTTTCTTATCTTGCGCGATCACGCAAATTTTTCTGGTGAAGCCGTGCTATTCTTAAATCGCGATCCATTATCATACGAGAAAGCATCTTGCAGCAGTAGATGAAAACAAAAGAGTTTTGGTCTTGAGCAAAGCTAGGGAAGGAAAAGTACACGATAAACGTGCTCATGATGAAGATGACATTGCAGGAGCTATCCCTGAAGAAATACCAATAGAAGTAGATTCAGGTTTTTTAGGATTACAAAAACAGTATGACAACATTTGTGTACCACATAGGAAACCCAAAGGTGGAGAATTAAGTGAAAGCCAAAAGGAAGAAAACAGATTACTGAGTAGCTCTCGTGTAGTTTGTGAAAATGCTTTGGCGGGAGTAAAACGCTATGGTGCTGTCAGTCAAATTTACCGTAATCCCATTGCTGATTTTGACGACGGCTTAATGTTAACAGCAGCAGGTTTGTGGAATTTTTATTTGATAGCTGCTTAAACCATATCTGAATTCAAAATCCACTTTTAATTTTGCCCTTCTTCGATTTTATTTCCCAACAAGTCTTTTAGCTAGATCTGGTTTCGTCTGATGGGACACATAGCTCGAAACGCTTGTCATTTTAGTTAACAGTTATCATTACCTTCTACTTAAGTGGGTTTCGTGCTGATAAACATCTTTTAAGAGAGTTTGTGCCGCAGCAAACCCCTGATAATGTCCAGGAGTACAAGCTGCCCACAGTCCCCCCGCTCGATTAAAATCACACTCGATGTTATGCTCTTTGAGGAATTGTTCTAATCCATCAATGGCTTTTAATGTTTCTCGATAAAAGGCGACTGCTTGATCTTTGCCATATTGTTTGAGTAAAGCACCAGGAGATAACTTTAGTCCTGCTAGGGTTTGACCACCATTTCTGGTACTAGCACCATATCCTACTTGATTTTTCTCGATGATGGTGACATTAACCCCTGCTTTGGCAGTAAAAATCGCCGTAGTTAGACCGGTAATTCCTGCACCGATGATCGTTAAATCTGTTTGTTCCGGCAGTTCTGTTTTGGAGGCAGAAAGAGTATTTTCTAGAGTATCAAGCCAACAAGAATAGGTTTTCATAATTTCTGAGGTTTGAGCCTATGACTTACCGTAATTAGCGTCGCTACTATTTCGCAAAGCGAGAAGAATTGATCAGAATTCCCTAGACGGAGCCTCTTATGTTTATATCAATCACTATAATATTTATACCGCTCATTGGTATTGGTGAGAAGTTAAGGTGAGGAATTGAAGAAAAAACTAGAGGAAAAACATAATGACAATAACTGTTAACTTACAAATTCCGTTTGAATCTTTAGTGCAAGCTATTCAATCCCTTAGTTTAGAAGATCAGCATAAACTTCTAGAAATTTTAGAAGATCGGATTTTTGAAGCAGAAGAGGAATGGGAAAACAGTCCTGAAATCATTGCTGAAGTAGAAGAAGCGCGAAAAGACTATGAAGCTGGAGATTATGTAACTCTTGACGAATTTATCAGCAACTAGATCTGAATAAAATGGAGTACAGGATTATTATCCCTAAAATTGTTCAAAAACAGTTAAGAAAATTACCAGCGACTATTTATGAGCGTATTGTTGAAAAAATTGCACTACTTGCAGGTGAACCTCGTCCGGCAGGAGTTAAAAAACTTAAAGGGTTTGAGAATGAATATCGAATTAGAATTGGAGATTATCGAGTACGCTATGAAATTAATGATAAACAGTTAACAATTATTATTTTAAGTTGTCGGCATCGAAGAGAATCTTACAGAGATTAAAGATTGACATCCTCCCATGCTGGAGACGTGGGATTCCTACTAACCCAAAAGTTTTCGGTGAGGTAATGAAAGAGGTTTATTAACAGTTAAGAGGGACTTAGTTCAAGATAGGTTAGCGCTTCAACACTGGAATTACTGAGCGGTGCAGTTAGCACTACTAAACAATTCTTGGCGGGCTTCACTGACAGATTCGACTTGATCGCCTATCGATGCAAGAGCTTCGGCTAAAGTAGAATCATCAGGGATATCATTGACTGCTTTTTCGAGATTCTGCTGGGATGTCTCCAGTTGCTCGACTTTTGCTTCCTCTAAATTACTCGCTGCTTGTTGAACAGCCGCAAATGCAGAGCGAACTTATTTCTGTGCTTGCTTCAATTCTTTCACAGTAGAGTTCGCGCTAATGCCTTGGAAATCAATAACAGCTTGTTCCAGTTTGGCTAACTCTTGACAATAAGTTGCTTGTGCATCGGATACTGAAGGTTCTCCACAACTAGCTAACATTAGGAAAGGCAACCCTAAAAGGAAAATAATTTTTTTATTCATCTTTTTACTCCATACTTGAACTAGCTACTTTGTTTTGATGCTTCCCATTCGCTAACATATTGCGCGGCAATTGTATGCAGATCCTTGCCAATTTGCTCGTAAGTAATTACTTGGAATTGCTAGGTCGTTAATTTTGCATTGCTACTTAAGAATTTACACTAAGAAGCATAAAAGTTGGCCCAATTCCTTGTCAATTACCACATAGCAGTTGCCTACACTTATTGATATTACGCAATAAATATACAAAATATCTTATGGTAATCCCATCTACATCCTAGCTTAAAAATCACTCCTGTCCTTAATTACAGCCTCTTATAAAGATTAAACTTATGTAAAAACTTTTGACCAAAATTGCATAGACAACTAATCAATTAAATTGGGCGAGAGGGGTGCCGAGGTTCCCTCGGCATACCCAATCGAGCCGTTGACGATTTTTCATCAGGTCATGATCAGTAGTTTCAGACATATTAATTACTCCTGAAAAATCTCATGTTTGAGGTCTTACTAATTTCTTGGGCTTGAGGGCTATCTTTTATGCAAGGTAGTGATAGAGTTACTGAGAAATCTATTCTTTCTTTTATGCGATCGCCGATTGCTTCTCTTCTCAGCGGAGAGTGATCGTTCAATTAAGCTAGAGCAGAGTAGCAAAACTGACGGTTTAATCAGCTTGTATCGAACTTAGGTTACTTATACAAAAACTTTACTACACTGCTCATTGGAGCCACTCCTCTAGTAATAGCTTAAGCATCGGACGCAAGTAAATCGTCCCACCACAGGTCATAGGTGTTGCCGGCGTTGCCGTAGGAAACTTCTAGGTAGTAAACACCAGAGTCGGGCAAAATGGCATTGATGTACTCATTGTCGGTTACTGAAGTTGAACCGGTCACTAAGTTGCCACTGACATCGTAGACAGCTAAGTCGATATCACCTTCGGCATGGGCAAACTGTAGGTCTACCACTAAGTTTTCGTAGCCTGGGGTAACATCGATCTGGTACCAGTCAGTGTCGGCTTGAATCCCTGCACCATTAATGGTGCTGAGCCAGGTTTTCTCTTGGTTGCTCAGGTCGTAGGCAGTCGCCAGGGTATCATTTTCTTCGTAGCGGTCGTCAGGTGGACTTTTGCTACCATTATTAATAGTGCCATTTTCCCAGAAATAGATTTTTCCATTATTGCTTCCAGCAACAACTTCAAGATCTCCATCCCCATCAATATCTCCAACATCCAACTTTGCTCTTCTCCCCACATCGATATTTTCACCAAAGGGATGTTCAGTCCCAGTTAGTTCGGTCCACTGGTTATTCTCATCATTGCGGTAAGCTTTAATTTGTCCCAGGCTTGTTCCAACTAAAACATCTTTGTCACCATCATTATCAAAATCAACGAAGGCGGGACTAGCCTCTGGTCGCCCGATGGAAACCTCTATATTAAGATTAATGAAAGGATTCTCATCCTCAAGCATTTCTTCAAAATTCCCCCCTCCTAGACCTTGAAAATATCGAAGAGTACCACCGAACCGGGAGCCCACCACCAGGTCAAGCAATCCATCTCCATTCTGGTCAATAATAGCAGCGTCCACTGCATAGAAAAATTCGATTGGGGCATCGCTAGAGTGTTGTTTTATAAACGTTCCTCCGTCGTTGAGATAGTAGGAACTCCTACCATAGTAGTTGCTCACCAACGCATCTAGATCTCCATCTCCATCTAAGTCACCAAAATTGATCGCTTGACCATCAATATCAAATCCAGCAAAGGGATTGTTCGATTCATCTGAGACGAAGTTATCGTTTTCGTTGCGGTAGAAGTTTATCACCCCTGAACTATTTATAGTGAATAGATCGAGATCTCCGTCATGATCAAAATCAACCAGAGCAGGAGCAGAATTATTACCTATGTCAATGGCATTAAAGGGATTGTCACTGCCAATTCGTTCAACGAAGGTAACAGGTTTCACTGTTACTGTGGCATTTGCAGTATTTCCATTACTATCAGAGATCGTATAAGTAAAGCTATCTGGTGAAGAAAAGTTGCTGGGCGGGGTGTAGACTAGTTGGTCATCGGTCAGGTCATTGGGTGTCCCCTGATCATCGCGAGTCACGGTTCCTCCTAAGGCGGTGGTAGCGTCCCAGGTCTGGAGCAAGATAGGTTCGCCTTCTAATTCCGTATCATTTTCTAGAACATTGATTGTTACTGCTCCTCCGGGAATCGTGATCGCCGAATCATCCAAGGCAACAGGAGGCTTATTGTTGTTGATCGTGAGATTTTCAAAATAGTTGAACTGACCGCCCGCATTTTCCCCAACGAACAAATCTAGATCTCCATCGTTATCTACATCATTAAAGTGAAGACTAGCATCAGTTCCTACATCAATTCCGTCGAAGGGGTTGCTAGGGCCAGTGATCTGGCTGAAATTACCATTGCCGTCATTTTCGTAGTATGAGATAGTTCCATCATCTGCTCCAACAAACAACTCTAGATGTCCATCATTATCGAGATCAATAAAGTTGGGATTAGCATCAGCTCCTACGTTAATGTTGCCCAAGGGATCCTCAGTTAGTCTGGTGAAAGTGTCACCATCGCGGACATAAGTTCTGAGGGTTCCATCGCTCCTTCCTGTCACTAGATATTGCTTCCCTTGACCAAACAAGTTACGGACAAAAGTGGGATAGAGAACTGTATTAGTATCTTCCTCAGTGATCTCTTGGAAGAGACGATCATCAAGGACCTCGGTAAAGGTACCATCGGGTTCTTGGCGCAGGTATCTGAGGACACCCAAATCGGTTTCAGGAGATTTCTCTGCGATGATGATTTCGTTCCTGATTGCACCTCCATCTGGATCGAAGCTAATCGAAATTGGCCCCCTCACAGTGCTAAACAGCAAATCTTCACGCCCATCTCCGTCTATGTCCGTAGACGCGACGCTAACAGGTCCCTGTCCTAAATGGATAAATTCTTCTAAAGGATTGTTCTCTCCAGTCACTTTAGTAAACAAACCGCCGTGATTGAGGAAAACTTGACTATGACCACGCCAAGTCCCCAGAATTGGGTTGTAACGAACAGTGCCAACTACTAAATACTTTTTGTTGTCGCTGACAAAAGTTGCAAAACTAGATAGAAAGTCAAACGGGTCCAAATTGACTCCGTTCAAGTTTTTTTGTACAAACATAATTGCCTCCAATATTTGATGAGTAGCGGTTCAAATTTGATATTTCTGAGCTGCTACTTATTACTGGGGATCCCCTTAGCTAGTTATGCAAAGTAATGAAAAAAAATTTCCCTAGCGCGATCTCCTAAATTTTTCTGGTGAAGCTATGATATGCTTTGATTAAAGCTAAGTAGGTCATCTCATGGTGAGAAACTGGCAACAAGGACTGGGGCAACTAGGAATTATAGCGATCGCAATAGGGTTTGGAGCATCTCACCCATCGAGTAAGCTACTAGCGCAAATCACTCCCGATCAAACTTTGGGAGCTGAAAGTTCACTTGTCAACTCTGATGTAATTAACGGTCTTCCCAGCGATCGCATTAGTGGTGGAGCAATTCGAGGCAGTAACCTCTTCCACAGTTTTCAAGAATTCAATATCGGCGAGGGACGAGGAGCCTATTTCTCCAATCCTACGGCAATTGAGAATATTTTTAGCCGAGTGACGGGAAGCAATCCCTCTCACCTGTTAGGAACTCTGGGTGTATTGGGCAATGCTAATCTGTTTTTTCTCAATCCCAATGGTCTTATCTTTGGTTCCAATGCCAGACTGGATGTAAGAGGGTCATTTGTCGGCAGTACTGCCAGCAAGATTGTTTTCCCCGATGGAACTCAGTTTAGTGCTACCAATCCAGAAGGAGCACCACTTTTGACTGTTAATGTCCAGCAGCCAATTGGCTTGCGATTTGAAGGTCAAGAAGGGCTGATTACTAATGCTGCCGACTTAGCCGTAGGGCAAAATCTGACCTTAGCAGGAAGTAATTTGGACTTACAGGGTCAGCTACAAGCAGGAGGGGATTTAACTCTACAAGCTACCGATACAGTGAAGGTGCGGGACAGTATAGAACAACCTTTTATTGCCTCCGCCTCGGGCAAGCTGGTATTGCAGGGAAATCAATGGGTAGATATCTTTGCCTTCAATCATCCTGATAGTGGTTTCTTCTCTGGTGGGGATATGGTGTTGCGTTCTGGTAATTCTGTGATCGGCGATGCTCACTACTGGAGTAGGGGCAATTTTCGGATTGAGCAACTGGATGGCAGTTTGGGAGATTTTTTCAGTTTCTACGACCCGATTATTCGCTCTCAGGGAGATGTTAGCTTCAATACTTACCTGGGAACTTCTTTGCATATCTTAGCTGGGGGTTCGGTGAATATTGGCAGTGTGTTTATTATAGAATCTGCTCCAGCAGTTCAAACTAAAACTATCAATCCAACTGCGACTCCCACGCTTGCTAATGTTACTTTATCCGACGGCACCCCTATTGTCATCAATGGCAGTAAGCGAGCAACTCTCGATGTGCGAGCAGGAATGAAACCAAAAGCAATAGGATCTCCTTTAGGAACTATAGGTGATGAGACATCTGGTATTTTCTTTGACCCCTTCCCGTCCCCTGTATCACCACCAGTTAACAATCCTGTGGCGACGAGCGCGGATATTACCATCGGTAATGTGGTTATTTTTGCTCCCGATGGTCTTGTATTTATCACAAATCAGTATCAACCCAACCCATCACTTCCAGGGGGAGAAATTACTATAGGTGCTATGAATGCAATTGGAGAGTCTCTCTTTATAAACAACTTTATAAACAATCTTGGTGATGTCATCTTTGACTCTCGTGGCAGTATTACGCTCAATAGCCGAATCAATGTCTCTGCATCTAGGATTGATTCTGGCACTTTCATTGGTAATGGCGGTGATGTCACTTTACTTGCCAACGGAAACATCACCTTCAACCCTGGCTCTGAAATATTTTCTCGAGGCTTAATCGGAGGTAATATAACCATTAGGAGTGATGCTACAATCTCTGTGAAAGGCAGCGATATCCAAAATCCCAGTTTTTCTAATACTGTAACTAATTCAACACCGACAGGGGGAAACATTCAAATCACAGCAAAATCGATCTCTGTGACAGATGGCGCGAGCCTGGCAACCCCTACTTTTGGAGAAGCTAATGCAGGAAGTGTAACTATTCAAGCACAGTCCACGGCAATGATTAGTGACTCCAACATCTTATTGGCTACAAAAGGCAATGGTAATGCGGGAGACTTAACCATCACCGCGCCGTCGGTGGAATTGATTGGCAGCGAAAGCAGCTTGTCTAGTGAAGTAGTTTCAGAAGCAGCCGGTAATGGAGGCAATATTACTATTGATACTAAGCGTCTCCTAGTGCGCGATGGGGCATTTGTATCAACTAGCACGTTTGGTTCTGGAAACGGAGGAGAATTGAGCGTCACAGCACAGTCGGTGGAATTGATTGGCAGCGAAAGCAGCTTGTCAGCATTTGCTGGTTCAGGAAAAACCCCAGCCAGAGGAAATGGAGGCAATATTACTATTGATACTGAGCATCTCCTGGTGCGCGATGGGGCATTTATATCCACTAGTCCATTTGGCTCTGGAAAGGGGGGAGATGTGACCATCACAGCGCAGTCAGTAGAATTGATTGGCGGCATCCTTAGTAGTGGACCTGGACTCTCGGGTGAGGTATCAACCAGTGGTACCAGAGGAAATGGAGGTGATATTACCATTGACACTGAGCGTCTCCTAGTACGCGATGGAGGAGTGGTGTTAACTACTACGTTTGGTTCTGGGAAAGCAGGAAATTTGACCATAAAAGCCCAGTCGATCAAACTGACTGGGATCTCAGCAGATGGGGAAATTTCTAGTGCTTTATCCACTCAAGTCGATCAAGGTGCTAGAGGAGATGGAGGCGAATTGAGCATTGAAACTGGGTATTTGCGCATTACCGATGGAGCAGTTGTATCAGCTGCTACGTTAGGTTCTGGGAAGGCGGGAGAGCTAACTATCAAAGCTAACATCCTAGAACTTGATCAAGGCGGACAGCTAGTCACCTTAACTACCAGCAACTTTGATGCAGGCAATATTAATCTAAAGGTAGAAGATAGTATAATGCTGAGCGGAACTAATAGCGGAATATTTGCTAACACGGAAGAAGGTTCTAGTGGTAAGGGTGGCAGTATCTTAATCGATCCTCAAATTGTAATAATTCGAGACGGTGCCAAACTCAATGTAGATAGTCTGGGTACTGGAGAGGGAGGAAATATCTTTCTCCAGACAGGCTCCCTCACTCTGGATGAAGGAACCATCTCTGCTGAAACCGCTAGCAACACAGGCGGTAATATTGAGCTACAGGTGCAGGACTTATTGCTGTTACGTAATGGTAGTAATATTTCCACTAATGCTGGTACTGTCCAAGGAGGAGGAGATGGAGGCAATATCATCATTGATAGCAACTTTATCCTTGCTTTTCCTTCAGAAAATAGCGATATCACTGCCAATGCTGTTACTGGGGATGGGGGAAGAGTAGAAATTACAGCAAATGGTATCTTGGGAATTGAACCCCGTATGAAGTTAACCCCTCTCAGCGATATTACTGCTAGTTCAACCTTCGGGGTAGCTGGGATTGTAGAAATCAATACTCCCGATATCGACCCGAATCGAGGTTTAACTAACTTACCAGAAGAAGCAGTCGAAGTTGAAGTAGCTTCTGGCTGTCAAGCGGAAGATGGGCAGACAAAAGTAGGGTTTTTCAACTTGGGACGGGGAGGCATACCCCCATCACCTTATGACCCACTTAGGAGCGAAAGAATTATTACTCCTTGGATTCCGCTGATTTCTCAGAAAGATCAGAAACAAGAGCAAGCTAAATCAGAACAATATCCTATAGAACATACTGTTAGATTGGGGAAAACTCCTTGCCCTAAAAAATAAGCTTGTTCAATCTGGACAAATCAAAGGGGTTAGAGCAATTTTATCCAATCCGACATTTCTCAATAGAGCTATCCAAGGTTCTCTTAAAGCAGTATTTTGTGGATTACTACAATGAAGTATTGCTGTTTTGTTGAGAGCATCATACCAAAAGTTTTCTTGTGGGGATTGGGTATTTAATTGATTTTCAATCCCTGAAAGTGAGACTCGCTGCACCATGCCCTCAATCGCCAACACTGAGTCACTGTTATCAGAACCACAATCGAGAACCAAATACCAACGATACCACTTGTTAACCTCTAAGGAGTGAGGAATCGGTATGCTAAAAACATTGGTAGTTTGAGGTAGGGTGACAGAAATTCGTTTGGGAGCAAGTTTGATACTTGTCTGGGCATCTTCCAAGGAAAACTCAGCTAAGAGTTTGTCACTTATTTTTTTAGGTTTGTAGTCAACCTGAATCCAAATGGTAGGGGATTCTTGGACTGTTAGTCCCCGACTATCAGAAGGAATTAGAGGAGTTAGGGTTAGCGTTCCTTGTTTGCCAGACACAGTCATCATGCAATCTCCCCGACTTCCTGTTCCGCGATCTCGTCCACTGGGGGCATCCCCTCCATAATCTGGCTGTTTAAAACTCACTTGATTGGGAATTTCTGAGAGTAACTTAGCATCATCTGGTTCGGCTAAAAGAGAGTCAGAGATTACTCCGCCGTAGAACGACGGAGCCTCCTCTAACCGTTGGTCAGAATAACTGATGAAGCTCAGTAAAAAAGCGATGATATAAGTAAGTGTTATTTTCTGCATGGTTATTTGATTGGGAATTTTAAAAATAGCGGTCGCTGATCTGGGAAAGTTTGACCAAGGCAATACCTCCTTCATTCAGAACTAAGACTATGGCAGAGGGAATAAAAGGCATCCAACCACCTTGTAAAATAAAGAGATAGCAAACCCCGTATAATGTCCCCAATGCTAATCCCGTAGCAATAACTAAGCGTTGTGGCTGATAAATTTGACAGGCGAGAACCCCTCCTATCACTGACCAACCCAAAATCCAAAGGATTTCCGACCATAAAGGCAACACCCAGATCAGAGGTCGATTGTCCAAAACTGTGCTGAGAATTTGACTGACCATATGCGCCTGAATGAACAACCCTGGTATTTTCTTCTCATGGTTGGGTTGAGTTGCGCTATAGGGAGTAAGCCAGTAATCAGCACTGCTGTTAATCGGACCAGCTATTCCAACAAGAACGAGCCGATGTTTTAGCTCCTTTTCTGTTTCAGCAGGAATCCGCTCGTGAAGAAAATCATTAACACTGACGGTATGAGCAATTGACTTGGGAGAAGGGAGAGAACGATAATTGAGCAAGATTTGTCGTCCTCGGGCATCCAGTTTTGAGTAGCCTCCAGTTAAGGATGTTAACCCTTTCAGAACAATCTTCTGGTTTGAGTCTGGCGCATCAATCTGCAATTCTTGTTTATCGTTATACTCCCAGTAAATTCCTTGTTGATGTAGATAATAAAGTGCCAGTAAAAAACTAAGATTATTTTTGGCGGTACAGGAATCTGTTGGGTCATTTGACTTCATTGACAAGAGATGACGGCGGATAATACCATCTGTATCGGCAACAGCATCACTAAAACTCAGGCGTTCTGAGGGAATTTCTGGGGGGGGAGCAATTCCTTCGGTGTCTCCAGCCTCAGCATCTCTCACTTTACAGATGCCAAAGAGGTTTTGCTGTTTTAGATAAGTAGTTAGTTCATGGTGAGTAGGCTCGACAGGAAAATCACGATAGATATCTAAGCCAATGGCGATGGGTTCATACTGCTTTAGTTTCTCAAGCAGACGAACTAGCATTTCTTCTGAGAGGGAGGCATTATGCTTCGGTTTTTCTGCCTGCCCTCCAATATCCTCTGGAGTTGCTTGGATTATCAAGAGACGTTGATCGGGTTGTTCATAAGGTCGGTGTCGCATCAGGCGATCAAACGCTTCTAATTCAAAGGGTTGCAGTATTCCTAGTAACCGTAATCCCATGACCACAGCAGTTGTCAGGATACTGGTTCTGAGTAACAAATAACGATTGCGCCAGATTGACTTGATGAGAGCAAATTTTTCTGAAGGGAGGTAATGATTGGTTACTTCAGGTTCGTTCTCTTGGCACAAATCTTGCCATGTTGATGGTATCTGGGCTGGATTTTGGAAAATCACGGGGAGCCAACTAGCACCAGGAAATTCTCCTTCCAGTCCTTGTAAGCGTTCCCTGGCTTTCCGCACCGCTAAATCAAAAGAACGACCCTCAGCAAACTCGCTCAGAAAATACTTTAAAAATTCCTGTGCCACCCGATCTGGAACTGGCTCTCGCATCACAATCATTTGCGGAATGTTAAGTTCAGCGAGCTTTTGCCCTAGTCCTAACCCATCGCAGGAGTTAAAAATAGCCAGTTGTAAACCCCTTTCAATGGCTTCAGTTAGAGCATTTTTTAACTGGGTGATTGTCAAACTTTCTGTCGGATTGAGATAAAACTGACCTATTTCCTCTTCCGCTTGGGTCGAACTATGTCCTGCAAAGAACAAAATATCCCACCCCTGTTTGTGCCAAAGCTGTTCCGAGACATCCAGACGTTGGGGTTCTGCTAAAAAAACTGTTTGTGCATTAGGTAAATCTTCCAATAACTGCTTATCGGCACAGATGTCAATCCCAGTTGCATCCCCAAGTATTGCTAGTATTCTGACTTGCTTACTAGTATTTCTAGCAGTTGTTTTAGATTCAAAATTGAGAGAACTTAAGGAAACCTCTGCATGGGGATAATCTTGGAAAAAACGCCAAATATACCAAGGTAATTGTCTGAGTTGACTGGATTCAGTTTGAATAATAAATCTAATTTCATCACTGGGGTGTAATCTACTCCGCAATTGTCGGTCGATGTAACGAAAATCCTCAAAATCTAGCCAAGCATCAATAAGATTTTGTAATTTCTGACTGACATCATCGAAATCAGCCTCAGAAACTTGTGTTATGTCTGCTTCATCGATACAGATATCTTCGTCCGTAGGGTCAGGTTGATGCCGATAATTAATAGAGCGAGCTTGGTAAAGTAACTCATAGAGCATTTGCCAGCGATGATAACACTCAAGCAGTTCCATTGCTGGTGGTAAACTGCCCGTAAATTGCCTACTTGGAGAATTATCCTCTGATTGTAGTCTAGCAGTTATAAAAGGAGCCCCATTTTCTAGATCCCCTCTTCCCAGGTTCAAAACTACTGACTGTTTCATGGCACTGTCTGGGTAAGAGATTCAAATAGAAAGTTTTCGGTAAGGCTAAAATCATCGAGAATTACTTGAATACTAAAGCCTTTTCCTATTGGACAGGTAAATCGTTTTAGTTGAATCTCTTACCCAGACAGTGCCATGAAACAGTCAGTAGTTTTGAACCTGGGAAGAGGGGATCTAGAAAATGGGGCTCCTTTTATAACTGCTAGACTAC
>JASJDB010000037.1 GCA_030065315.1 Xenococcaceae cyanobacterium MO_167.B52
TGCCTCTTCGATTAAGTTTAAAAATTTCTTTCTCTTAAAATTCAAACCTCCTCCTATTTCCTCTACCCACTCATCTACGGCATATCCTCTGGCTAGACAAAATTGTTCCATTGATAATTTCTGCTTAGCTAATTCATTTTTCTGTTTCGCTGATGATACTCGACAATACACCTTGATTAAACGCTCTTCTGCTATCGGTTTTAATCCTGTAGCTTGTAATAAATCTTCTTCGGTATAATAACGATGATTGCTAGGAGTTCTTTTCGCTTTTAATTTTCCTGTCCTATCCCATCTTCTTAATGTTTCTACCGATACTCCTATCTGTTCTGCAAATTCATGAGGACGCATACTTATACATTATTTAGAGCTTTGTATAAGTATGTATAATAAATTTACCACTAGAAGTCAACAGTTAAAATTTTTGGTAACGCCGCAGGAATTTATCAAGGTAATCAATTGTTTTATCTAGTGCTACTTGCCTAAGACAGCGCGATCGCGACCTTGAGCTTTAGCTTGATACAATGCTTTATCTGCTTTAGCAATTAACTCTTCTGAAGAATTAACTCCCTCAAAATTGCTATTAGCAACACCGCAACTCATGGTTACATAGTCTCCTGCTTCCGAGTTAAGATGAGGAATTTCCAAGGACTTTAGGCGATCGCATATTCTTTGAGCCACCACTATTGCTATTTCTGGAGGAGTATTAGGCAAAACTACCACAAACTCTTCTCCACCATAACGAGCTGCTAAATCACTATTACGCACTGATTTAGCTAAAACTTTTGCTACTTTCTGAAGACAAGAATCTCCTGCTTGATGACCATAAGTATCATTATATTTTTTGAAAAAATCAACATCACAAAGAACTAAAGATAAATTTTGCTTTTTTTTTCGGTTTTCTCCCCATTTTTGCTCTAAAAATTCTTCAAACGAACGACGATTGGGTATTTGAGTTAGACTATCAATTGAAGCAAGCTTAGTTTGATTTTGATTGTAATACCAACTAATAGTTATTGTGGATAGGGTTAAAGAAAATAGAGGGGAAATTACTGGTAGCCAAAAACCTTTTAAAAATAATAGATAACCACTTCCCATCAGAAGCAGTCCAGGAATTACTAAAGAAAGTACCGTTGAGCCAAATATCAATAAAGCTTGTCTTAGATTAGATTGGCGATTGAGTAAAATTAGATTTGAGGTTGATACGCCAAAACTCCAAGCAAAAATCCAAATCCATTCGCCAAATTCACTAATACTGTTAATCGAACTACGTCCATCCAAAGCTCCACTGACAATTTGACTGGTAAGATTAGCATGAATAAAAACTCCTGGTAAATCCTCAACTTGATTGGCTCGATTAATACTATAAGGAGTCGCCAAAAAATCATTAAGACTGACAGCTACGGCACCAATTAATACTATGCGATCTCTGAACAAGTCTTCCGCAACTCGATCATTCAAAACGTCAATTATAGATATTTGACTAAAACTGTTCTGTTTTCCTCGATAGTTCATTAATATCTGAATACCACCCTCATCAGCCCCCACATATCCCCCATGATTACTTTTAAAAGGTACTAATTCAGTTTGACCTATAGATATAATTCCTGTATCTTCTTCTAACTCTGGTTGAATTCCCTCTAGTTCTAAGTACATTAGAGCCAAGATCGTAGCTAAACCTAATTCAACTTGACCATCATTCAGTTCAATAGACAGCAACCCTCTTCTAATTTTGCCATCAGTATCTTTAACTACATCAGCCAATGCGGTTTGCTCTTGTTCTTCCAAAATAGGTGAGGTTTTGACCTTTTGACCAACGGCTTTTTCTACTCCAATCAGATTGGGTGTAGAGCGTAAAACTGTTTCTAATTCTTCTGTTCCAGGTTTAATAGGTAAGTCGCGATAAATATCTAAACCAATAGCTCTAGGTTGTTGTTGATTGATTCTAGTGATTAATTGACTTAAAGTGCGGTCAGATATGGGCCATTGTCCTAGTTCGCTGATATCTGACTCACTAATTGTAACCACCACAATGCGCTCGTCTTTAGCCTCTAAAGGACGAAGACGTACCCAGGTATCGAAAGTTAACCATTCAAATAGCTGAAATGCCTTTAAATAAGTTGCTCCAATACTCAATGCTGAAGCAGCAAATGATACTAATAGGAGAGAACACAACCACTGTATTTTCGGGTTAGATTTTATTGAATTCATCTATTGAGAAAGATATGAAGAAGTGGGAAAGTAGGGGGTACAAGGAGCAACCCTTGTGGTTTGCTTCCAGAAAGAAGTAATAACTTACCCAACTATTTAAAACATACCCTTGTAAGGTCTTTCAATTACCATCCAGTTCAATCTAGAGGAAAGCATTAACTGTCCACTGTTCTTCACCGATATAAACTAAATTAACAGCTTGGTCTCGATTTTCCATAGGATTCAAGGAATAAGTAAGCTTAGAAGCATGATTGATCTTACTGACGAATTGCGCTAACTCTTTGTAGACGATTAATTATACGGCTTGCCAATTCTGAAGCGACTACTGGTTTCACAATATAATCATCTGCACCGATGGCAAAAGCCTGATGTTGAGTCTTTTCATCTTGGTGTACGGTGAGAAATAAGACTGGTAGTTGTTGCCATCTGCGATCGCACCTCAAGATTTGACATAACTCAATGCCATTGATTTGGGGCATTTCTATGTCTAGGACTAGTATATCCGGCTCCACTTCTTCTAAAGTATTCCAGAACTCCCCAGGTTGATCGAGGGTAGTTAACTCAAAACCCCAAGGTTCGAGAGATATTTCTAGAGATAACAACACCTGGGGATCGTCATCAACCAGCAAGACTTTAGCAGAACCACCTGTATTCTGAATTAATTCCGTAACAGATGTGATTACAATACTAGGGTTGACTGGATATTCTAGAACTAAGTTACATCCTTTGCGGACTACTTCTAAACGATCTAGAAATTGGGCATCTTCAATAATGGAGATAATAGGCAATTGGGGTTTATCTCTATGTAGCTGTTCTAAAAATGCTAAATCTTCTCCATCGGGAAATACAATTTTGTAAACTACCGCAGCTAGGGATTCTCGTTGAATTAATTTCTTGGCTTGTTCCAGATTAGATGCCGTGAAAGTTTTGATCTTCTTTTTATGGGCTTCTCTAACCAATTGTTGACCAAAATCATGATTGTTTTCAATAATCAACAACGAGATATTGCTACTTAGTCTGTTTCTAACTGTTTCTTCAAAGGGCTTATGTTGTAATTCACAGTTGAGAGATGCTGTTAATCTAGTAAAGAGTTTAGTATTTGCTTTCTCAACTAAATTATTGTCTAATATATTTTCGATCTGTTTGGCAATTTTTGAGCCTTCAGGAAAGCCAAACCCACCTAGGGAACCTGCTAACTTATGGGCGGAACTTTTAGCTTGAGTCTGTAATTCTGGAGTAGCTTTATTTTCTGCCAGTGCTACAGCTAAATTTTCTAAAATAGCTAATCGTTGGAATGCTACATCTCTAAATTTTGACCAAGCAAAATTAATTTTTGAGGACTGGTTTAACTTGGCATTTTTTTGTTTGTAAGAGATCTTGTCATTATCAGCTTTGAGGCGATAACCAATACCGTAAACAGTTTTAATTGTATCTTTAGCCATCCCAACTGCTTTAAGTTTTTGGCGCAAACCTTTAACATGGGTTCTTACTGCTTCTTCCCCTGGAGGATCTTCTCCTGCCCATAAGTTATCAATAATTGCAGCTGGGCTAAAAACTTGCTGGGGGTAGCGCATAAATAATTCTAGGAGCGCGTATTCTTTGGGAGTGAGAGGTAAAAGTTCGTTGTCATATGTAACTTCATAGCTTCTAGGATCTAAACTTAGTCCCTGTCGCTTTAATATGGGAGAGGAATCATGAATTTCTCTTCTTAGCAAAGCCCTAATTCTGGCGGTAAGTTCGTCAAAATCGAAGGGTTTGACAACATAATCATCGGCACCTGAATCTAACCCCCTGATTTTATCAGTATGGCGATCACTAGCTGTTAAAAGCAAAATAGGCATTTTATAGCCTTTATTTCTGATTTTTTGACAAAGTTGGATGCCATCAACATCAGGCAACATTAAATCTAACACCACTAGCTCGTAGTTGAATATTAAAATGAATTCCCAACCCATTTCTCCTGTATTGGCAATATCCACTGCGTAGTGCTGCTCGATTAATTTTTGAGCTAAAACCTCCATTAATTCTTCGTCGTCATCTATTAGTAAGATTCTCATTAGCCCATCGAATACTACCCAATATATACTACAGCTAATTTTAAGACCAAAACCACCGACCGATAATAACTAAACTACTAACTTAATAACTACCAAATAAATCAACCAATTTGCGGTAATTGTTCCGTATTTAACATATCTATAATCCGCTTTGAGCTAATTTTACTTTTAAGGGTAACTCGGGAAAACTTAAACGAGATAAAAATAACTAGAACTAGCCGTATTTGCCCACAGAAAACAGTACAATTATGATTTATCTGGCGAGTGTAAAGACTCTCAACAACTGATTTCTAAAGTATTAATCATGGTTTTAACTCCTTCGACAATGTTAGCTTTGGGTACTACAGCCCCTGATTTTGCTTTACCCAATGTAGTTTCTGGTAACACAATTTCTTTAGCAAGTTTTGCTAATCGCAAAGCCTTACTAGTAATTTTTATGTGTTGTCATTGTCCCTTTGTCAAACACATACAACAACAATTGGCTACATTGGGGAAAGATTATCAAAATGAATCTCTTGCAATTGTGGCAATTAGTGCCAATGATGCAGAAAAGTACCCTGATGATTCTCCTGCAAGCCTTAAAGCAATGGCTCAGGAATTAGGCTTTAATTTTCCTGTATGTTATGACTCAACCCAAGAAGTAGCTAAAGCCTACACTGCTGCTTGTACTCCCGACTTTTTCCTATTTAATCAAGCACGAGAATTAGTCTATCGGGGTCAACTAGATGATAGTCGTCCTAGTAACAATTTACCTGTCACAGGACAAGATTTGAGAGATGCCATCTCTAAGGTGTTAGCAGATCAACCGATTAACCCCGAACAAAAACCTAGTATCGGCTGCAATATTAAGTGGATACCAGGGAATGAACCAACTTACTTTGGTTAATTTTATTCAACATTGTTTAACCACTAACGACTAACCACCAAAAAGATAACCTCTTTAGCAACGCCTAAATATTTTTAGTTGCGCCAGTTTTTAGCTGCTTGCTCCAGAACATAATTAGAAACTGTTTCTATTTGTTGCGAGTTAAGTCTTTCTTCATAGGCTGGCATATTATTTTTGCCTTGAGTTACTAGAGATATGACGTTCTCTACAGTATCAACATGGTTACGTTTAAGGGCTCTTTCTTTGAGATTTTTACCCCTTCTGATAATATTTCCCCCTTTGGGATGACAACCTGCACAATTAGCTTCAAAAATAGCTGCACCAATATCTTGACTGGCTAAAGCAGGATGAGAAATAAATAGAAAAACTGAAATTATCAAGATCGTACATAAGACTGATTGTCTTAAAATTTTCATATCAACCCCATAAGCTAACTACTAACTACTAACTACTGACTATATGCGAAGCGGTATCCTTTAGGACTAACTCCAAACTCCAAACTCTGAACTACTTACCAGGAACCCCTAAAGTAGTGAGGTATATAACTGCTTCTGCTTCAGGAATTCCTAAAACTTGGTTAACTAGATCATCGAAAAATCCGCCAATTCCACTTACTCCCAAGCCTAAACGAATAGCAGCTAAATTTAATCTTTGTCCTAAATGTCCTGCATCTAGATGAAGATAACGGTAGGCGCGATCGCCATATTTTGCGATCGCCTGTTCTAAATCAGCAGTATGAAATACAATAGCACTAGCATTTTTACCTAAATCCTGACCCAGACAGAGATAGTGTAGCTCTTTGCGGAAGTTTTTGAAGCGAATTTGTCTTAATTCTTGGGCTTTGGGAGCATAGTAATAACAGCCTTCTTCTAAACCACTCACCCCAGATACAGCAATAAAAGTTTCAATAAACTCTAGGGCAAAATAATCGGGGGCAGGGTCTAAACCTTGATCAGAGTAAGCTTCTGGTTGGTAAGTAAAATTAAGTAGGGCGATTAATTGCTCTATCTTAATTTCCGCCCCACTATAATTCCGAGTGGAACGTCTCTCTAATATGGTATTTTCCAGTTCCGAGAAATCTTCTCCCCAATCAATAAATTTGGCATCAGCAGTAGAAATCTTAGTGCAGAAAGGAAAATTATATTTATCTTCCAAGGAATTAGTTGCTAAATCTGGGTTAGGAGTAGAAACTGGAGAAGAATCTATTTTAGTTGCTTGGTGTAAATAGCTCAAAAGTTCCCCATCAGGAATAGAAGGGTATTTTGTATCAATACTCGAAGGTAAGCTGTGACTATAGGGCAAGTCTGGTAGAGAGGTGTAATCTAGTAAATCAATTAGGGGAATAACTGTCGTTGCACCTTCTTCTGATTCATCAAGATAGAGCAACTTATTAACTGCTTTATCATTAAACCCTCCAAGAAAAAAAGCTTGATAACCATTAATTGAAGCAGATAATTCTATATTGCCCAATAAATGCCCCGTATCCAAGCAAATACGACGATAAGCTCGGTCTTCGTAACGCCAAGCAGACCGAGCAAAAATTCCCGTAGTTACAATGGCTATTTCCGATGCTGCCAAGATCTCTTCATTTGCAAAGCAGGCATTTTGTAAATCTTGCCAAACTCGATCTTGCCAAAAATGAACCAGAGAATGGGTTTGTACCTGATAATTGTATAGTCCTGCTGGTAGCCAAGGAGTACCACGAGAGATCAGATAAATTTCCGCAGGGTATAGTCCTCCAGCTGAAGGCGCAGCACGCAAGTACATTGAATCCCCATAAATAGTGGTTAGTTGAGCTGTTAAACCATAACTATAGAGAAGCAAAAGCGATAATCTAATCCAGTGATCACTGTATGCTACATCAATTGCTGCTGTTGATTGAGATAAATAGGGATTCAGCTCAATAACTTGACCAATTTTATACTCTTTAAAAGGTTGAGGTTGATTTGCCCAATCCAAACTTTTCCCCTTTTGGGCAATAGTTTCTGGAGCGTATTTGGTTCTTTGATGATAGTGACTGGCAATTGATTCTGAAAATTGAGACATAGAAATTGATCAACTAGAACTTACTGAATAAATAGGGAAACTATAATAATTACTTATTACTCATTACTTGCTCTGACAGAAAACTTTTTCAGCAACCCCTAAATAAATAAGTACGTGGGCAAAATTAATTGTGTAGTTTGGGGAGACAAGGGAGACTGGGGAGACAAGGGAGACTGGGGAGACAAGGGGAAAATGGAGCTATTAGCGATGAACAATTACTCATTAATATACAAATAATTTTGCTTACCTATTTATCTTCCTAAAATTTTTACGATTGCTCTTGCCAAGCATTGTATCGTTGGGCGTAATAATCTAAAATTTCCTTAATGCGTTGCTGATTTTTTGGGGATAAACTGTGATCATATTCTAGCCAAAGAGACTTAATCTGACTTTGATTGTAATCAAAAAGCTCCGACTTATTTTCTATCGCTTGGGGGATTAGACCTACTGTTACTCCTTCTACTTGACACAAATGAGCCTTGACTTCTCGATATACAGCCAGAGGGAGTTTTGGACAAGTTAGTTCTTGGCGAATTATTGATGACACTGGTAATTTATCTCGTTAAATAAGGTTAAACTCTATTATTTCAGTTTTTTGTCTTCTTTTTCACAACCAAAAATATCCCTAAAATAAGTCGAGCAGATCAACTAAAATATTCTTTTGGGATCGCTATAAACCGATAGCGGTTGGAAAAACTAAAAACTAAATTTCTCGACAAAATAAAATTGTGAATAACCTCAAAACTGTTTCAGATACTAAAAGATCTTTTTATACTCATCACACCAGACCGATTAATTCTGTCTATAGAAGGGTGATCGAAGAATTATTGGTGGAAATGCACTTATTATCTGTCAATGTTGATTTTAAAAGCGATCCTATTTACTATCTGGGAGTTGTGACCTCTTTTGAGCGTTTAATGCAAGGATATCAGCCAGATTCAGATAAAGTATCTATTTTTAATGCTCTGTGTCGCTCTACAGATGCAGACCCCGATGTATATACTTCCCAGGCAGACAGTTTATTATCTATTGCTAAAAATAAATCTGCCGAAGATTTGATTACTTGGTTGAGTAATCCCACTCATACAGAGGGAGCAGAGAACATCATAGATCCAATTCAAGCTATTTCTAAGAATAGTAATTTTAAATACAGTCGTCCTTTTGCGATCGGTTTATATACTCTTTTAGAAGAAGCTAATGGTGAGTTGCTCCAAGATAAGGATAAACGTAATGAAATCGTAGATAACTTAGCAGAGAGTTTAGGTCTTCCAGGAGAGAAAATGAAGAAAGACTTAGAACTTTATCGCAGTAATTTGGAAAAAATGGATCAGTTGCTCAAAGTAATTGAGGATGTTTTAGAAGCAAGTCGTAAACAGAGAGAAAAACGCGCTCTCGAAAAACAAGAAAAAACTGAAAATTAGGAGTATATTCCAAAATGCTCGGTTAGCTGTTAGTTGTTAGTTATGTATTATTCCTATTTGATTTCTCTACTATCATTTAGGATTGCTATAGAGCAACCAACAGCTAACAACTCCAAGATAATAAATCAGTAGTTATGCAAAATTAATTAGATAGTTGAACTAATATGTAAAGCTTTGTAACATTATTGCGATTTTAAGCAGAGGTTTCCCAAAAAACACAGAGAGATAATTAGGGAATGAACAAAACTGATTCTCTAAAGTGTTGATTAGCTTAAATCTGTTTGAGGCAATCTATGTTAGCAAAACAATTTACTAGTTCTAACCAAGGGCAAAATAAAATTTTAGGGAAGTATCTAACCCCTTTTCAGCGTCAATTACTACAAACAAGCTTTCAAGAGAATTTATCAAAAAAAGAGCGTCAACGTATTGAAATTATGCTCCTTGCTGATCAGGGAAAGTCTCAAACAGAAATTTGTCAACAATTAGGCTGTTGTCAGGCTACAGCTAGACACTGGATGATGATGGCACGGACTAATCAAGCACATAACTGGAAATTTCAACGAATTGGTCGTCCTACTGTAGTAAACGAACAGTATTTAGCACGTTTAAAACAACTTGTTAGTCAATCCCCTCAATCGATCAATATTCCTCATACCAACTATCAGTATCCTTTTCGTCGTTGGACGGCTCAAAAACTTAGCCAACATCTTGATGAGGAACTGGGAATTAAAGTTACGCCACAACATATTAACCGACTATTAAAAAAAATGGGTTTATCTACCAGATCTAAATCAACTCCAGAAGCTAAAGGATTTAGAGTTTAGATCCCATTGGGAATTGCAAACTGATATTAGATTAGGGTGATATTGATATGGCAATGCATCAAAGAAGTGTGGGATAGGTAATCAAGTCGTGCCAATTCCAAGGGGCGAGCGCTAGTTCTTCTCTCATCGCAGCAGTAGTTTTCTTTCGGCTATGAATCCAAATCCAATTGAAATAGGTAACTACTAATCTCACCGTTGCTTCTGTTTGTTCCCAGACTTTGGCAAATTTATTCTGACGACGATGCACTCCGTCCAGTTTGCTCTCTAACAATTCCATTGGTTCGCTCTAGTTGTTGTGTTTGGTCTTTGCCAATAATTTAGTTCCGCTCCTATGATGTTTTTAAATATTCCACCAAAGCCCAGCGTTCCTCCTCGGTCAACTCCGGTCCTACTACACCTGGTCCTGTCCCATCACCCTTAAACTCGTGCCCAGTATTAGCATTACCAACCTTTTTCGTATCTAATAAAAATCCACCAGGCACTTTCTCAGTTTTAAAACCAACTAATTTCGGATCAAATTCCTTCGTGCCTAGATAAAATTTCTCAGTCCGTTCAGCAGCAGGTAAGAGCATTTCATATAGATTTGGAACTGAACCATTATGCAAGAATGGTGCTGTAGCCCAGATCCCATTTAGAGGCCGTGCTTTGTATCCTAAAGGTGCACGGACTTCATTAGGGCGATAACCATTGAAAGCCTCTCTTTCTTCAGGGCTAAGTGCCAATTCATCATACTTTCGTGCTACAGTTTTTTCGACAACAAAGGGTAAAGCAAAACCGCCTGTTACTATGCCATTGAATTCAAAGCCCTTATCTTCGTGATATTTTTGAGCCAGGGATTCTAGATTAACGGTGCGCTGAGACCAATTTTCGGCAGTTGTGGGATCTGTGCCAATTTCGTAAAGATTTTTCATCGTTACTTTTAAGTATTTACGGTTTTGATTTTGACCCAAGGTTGTCCAATACGGCTCAGATTTGAATTCTTCTGAATTGATTGGTGGTAAGTGGCACTGTTGACAGTAATTTTGATATAGTTTTCGGCCTCTAGCTGCCTTTTCAAGATCAATCGTCCCTAAAATGTCCTCTGACCATTTCGGTGCAGTCAAACCACTAAAAATTGAGTCACCTGTTAATAAGAGTTCTAGTTCACTCAAATTTTTCACATTGACATTAGATTTAAATACGTCAGGGGAATCTGCATTTAAATCTACCCGCGAAAATACTCCCATTGCTTCTCCAGCATTACGGGTCATGGGTTGCATAATGGAGCCATTGTACTGTACCCAATCGAACCAAGGTGCCGACCAAATATGGGGATAATTGACTGGAGCATTCACAGCTCGATAATTTTCAAAATTGATTTGGTTGCCAAAAACAAAGTTACCAATCCGGTCTAGAGCATCTAATCGTCCAAATCCTTCTTCAATGGGGTAGAAATCATCCGTTTTATTTTTAACCTTGACTGCTTCAGCGACCAAAGATTTAATTTGTTCTTTTAATTGATCTTTCTCGGCAGCAGTATGCTCTTCCCCTAATACTCGGTTGGCAAATCGATTGAAACGGAAGGGTTCATAACGAGTGAGGAGTAAGGATAAACCCACGGCTTTTTTAAACTTGTTAAGATCTATCATGCTGGCTCCCCCTTCGATGCGAATGCCCTTACCTTGATAATTAATCTGACCTGTATGGCAAGCAGCACAAGTAAAACCAACGACAGTATTGGTTTGATTCGTTTCGGGATTAAAAAAGTTTTCGGTTTTGGCAAACCCCACAGGAAGACCATCGGGATTATAAGAATTTCTCTTATTAGGCAAAAATCCAAATCCAGCTAAAAATTTGGAATCTGTTAAAATTCCGGCTGGACGAAAAAAAGAGATTTTAGGTTGTTCTAAGGAAATAAACCATTGGTAAGGGATGACACTTTCTAATCCAGAACCTTGGGAAATATGATACCACCACTGCCATTGTTCTGGAGTCCAGTTCTGGTCTGTCCATACTACTTCTACGGGGTCTTCTGGCGGAACTTGGATTTGTTTCCAGAGGAAATAATTAATAAGCGATGGAGTGCTCAATACTACCAGAACAATTGCCAGTGCCATACCAAGTAACCATTTTTTAAGCATGATTTATAAGACTCCCAAGTTTTTCTTTAGGTCAAAACCAAATAAATTCGTTGGCTCTCTAAAGTATTTATGGCATTCCAAGCTGAATATCAGCTTTCAGAAGAGCTGGAGGTATTAGCTTGCCCCATTTATAGGCTGAAAGCTTTAATTGCCTTAGAACGCTTGATTAACTATTTAACTATTTAAGAAAATAGGTTATCTGAAAATCAACAAAAAGAACAATATTTATACGGAAACTTTACATAACTTTGAAAAAGTGCGTCAATATTTATGCGGACACTCGCTTATTCTGTTTGACAGTAAATTTTATTGAGAGGAACATCTCAAAGATAGGCTTGAGCGCAAAGATGACGATAGTTTTCGACTATGTGATTATTTTGATTACATTGCGGGCACAAGTACTGGTGCGATTATCGCCGCTTGCTTGTCCTGGGGAATGAGTGTCAAAGAGATTCGCTATTTTTATGAAGAAGGGTCAATGATGTTTGAATACGGATTTTGGCCTAGGCTAATCATGAAAAGATTTCCCATCCCTTCGTGGCGGCAAAGCCTGGTTCAGTTGTTTCCCTCTGCCTATAACCCAGAAAACCTCCGAAAAAGTCTCCAAGATATTTTTCAAGAAGATGACGGACAACCGGCAACCCTGGGTAGCCAGAAACTAAAAACGTTGCTGCTGATGATGTTGCGCAACGCAACTACCGATTCACCTTGGCCTGTTTCCAATAATCCTCAGGCCAAGTATAACGATCAAACTAGAGAGGATTCTAATCTGAAATATCCGCTCTGGCAGTTAATTCGAGCTAGTACTGCGGCTCCCACCTTCTTTCCCCCTGAGCAATTTCAAATCTCTCAAAAACGTTCTCCTCACCTATTTGTAGACGGTGCAGTCACTACTTACTAATGATCCCGCTTTCCAATTATTTTTGATGGCAACTGTAGATCGCTACAAATTACAGTGGCCAACGGGGACAGATAAGATGCTGCTGGTTTCTATTGGCACGGGAATTGTCCCTGATGCCAACCAATATTTGAAGTCTCAAGAGATGAACTTCCTCTACAATGTACAGAAAATTCCCCTAGCATTGATGCTTGCCGCCCAAATTCAGCAGGACTTTCTTTGCCGAGTTTTCGGTGAGTGTTTGGCAGGCGAGCCCATCGATCAAGAAGTGAACGACATGATTGGCAGCGTTGGTGGGGTCGAGCAGAAACTTTTTACCTATCTGCGCTATGATTCTAAGTTGACCAAAGAAGGACTTAGCAAACTAGGATTGCCTAATATCGATCTCGCCCAAGTACAAAGAATCGATTCAGTAGATAGCATTGACGATTTATATGCCATTGGCGAAGCGATCGCCGATCACCAGATGAAACCAGAACATTTTAATAGATTTATCCCAGATTCAACGGTGGATGATGTGGTTGATTTGGGTGGAAAACGCGACCCCTGGCAAGAACGTCTGGAACTAGCACAAAAAGCTAATCCGCCTCAAATTGGAGATATTCTAATTCTGGCAGAAGAAGCCCCAGTAGAATCCTGGCAAGCAGATGCCTGGATTAAAGCTGGTATTGCCTTAACTCAAGCCCAGCGATACAAGTTTGCTTTAGAACAACTCGACCGGGGGTTAGCCATTGACCCCGATCATCTCCAAGGACTACAAAATAAAATCATTTGTCTACAACAGTTAGGCAATGAAGCGATGGATTCCCTGAGCCAATCGGAGGGGCAGTGGCAACCCAAGCAAGTCTTCTTGTTCAGTGGTCATATGGTTGATGTCCAGGGGCGTAATCCTTCTAGATTCCCCGATTCCAAAGTAGCGTCGCTGCTCAGAAATTGAAGAGGCCTTACTCCAAATGAAGGCGGGGACGGACGACCTAGCGCTTACTCAGGGGGCCTGTGGCGGAGATTTGCTGTTTACCGAAGCCTGCCAAAAACTTGGGATCAAGGTTCAATGGCTGCAACCGTTTGATGAGCCAGAATTTATTCGGCGTTCTGTGGCGCGTGGTGGAGATGGCTGGTGCGATCGCTATGATAGAGCGAAAGAGAAATTAACATTGCCTATTCGTTGGGCACCCAAAAGCTTGGGCTTACCTCCGTCAAGTTTGGGCAATCGGTATCCCTATGAGCGATGTAACCTGTGGTTACTCTATACGGCTCTATCCTACGGCATTGAAAAAGTAAAATTTATCTGTCTCTGGGATGGTGAGAATGGTGATAATCCTGGGGGAACAGCCCATATGTACAAGGAGATCAAGGATCGGGCAGGTCATGTCAAACACATCAATACGAGGCTTTTATAGAACCCGGTAGCGCGTCAAAAAAGTGTGGAAATGGTATGATGGCGGAAAAAAACTAATCATCAATATCTATGAAATGGCCTCTCTGTGGTCATGACAAGACTCATGGGCATGGAAAAACTAGTAAAGGAAATCAAAGGTATTACTGTCCCCATTGCGAACAAACTCATACCGCAACTTTTGATACGATTTTAACCGAACAGTATTGCTTCCCCTCCCAATCTTGAGGATATTTTTTCCCAACACAATTAGAGATCGCCATACCTCCCACAGGGGATCATTAAACCCCCTAAGTATTGTTACTTAAATTAACACTTAGTCAAATAACTACGAAATTTGTAAGCTTTCTTTCTTTCAAAAAACCAGAATTTGCAGATTTAATAAAGATCAACCACCTCTACAGATATTAGGACGTAAAAAGATAGCGGGTCATCACTTAAAGCATTTAACGGTGATAGAGGCTGAGGGTTAGGGAGTATCTCTAATCGCGCAGCAACTACCGTAAGGTTTCACTGTTTTGAAAACACTATATAAGGAGTAAGCATAATGCAGACAGTTAAAGTTGCAATTAACGGTTTTGGTCGTATTGGCAGATTGGTGTTTCGTGCAGGATTGAATAATCCTAATCTTGACTTTGTGTGTATTAACGATCTCGTTCCCGCATCAGCGATCGCATATCTTCTGAAATACGACTCAACTCATGGGCGTTTTCCTGGCACAGTAGAAGCTACAGAAGATGCAATTATTGTTAACGGCAAAACTATTCCCTGTGTATCCCAAAGAAACCCCGAAGAATTACCTTGGAAACAATATGATGTGGATTTTGTTTTAGAGTGTACAGGACTATTTACTACTTATGAGGGGGCATCCAAGCACCTTACCGCAGGAGCCAAAAGAGTTGTACTCTCTGCTCCCACAAAAGACCCAGATAAAGTCAGAACTTTACTCGTAGGAGTCAATCATCATAGCTATGATCCCCGTCAAGATAAAATTGTCTCCAATGCTAGTTGCACTACCAACTGTCTGGCCCCCATCGCTAAAGTGATTAATGATAACTTTGGCTTGGCAGAAGGATTAATGACTACCGTTCATGCGATGACCGCCACTCAACCTACTGTGGATGGTCCTAGTAAAAAGGATTTTCGAGGGGGACGTAGTGCAGCCCAAAACATTATCCCCGCTTCTACAGGGGCAGCTAAAGCGGTAACCTTAGTATTACCAGAATTAAAAGGTAAGCTGACAGGAATGGCTTTCCGTGTTCCCACTCCCAATGTATCTGTGGTTGATCTCACCTTCAAAACCGAGAAATCCACCACTTATCAGGAAATTTGTGCTGCAATGAAACAAGCTGCGGAAGGTGAGATGCAAGGAGTTTTAGGTTATACAGAAGACCCTGTAGTTTCCACTGATTTTACAGGGGATCCTCACTCCAGTATTTTCGATGCAGGGGCAGGAATAGAATTAAATAGTAATTTCTTTAAAGTTGTTTCCTGGTACGACAACGAATGGGGTTATTCTAATCGGGCAATTGATCTTATACTATCTATGGCAGAGAAAGAAGCCAAAATTATGACTAGTGTTTAAGGAACGAGAAAGGAGAAATGTCATATAAGAATATATCCGCAAGTGTATCCTTTAGGGCACTTTCGGATCACAAACCAGGAAATTATTCCCTTCTACTTCCTTTACTGGGCGCGAACCTTGCGACCCAGTGCCTACCTCTTACCTGATAAATTCTTTGATTACAAGAAATATTTAAGGAGAACCAATGTTAAATCAGTCAGAAGCGGTTATTGAGGCGATCGCAGCTAGAGAAATCCTTGATTCTAGAGGTCGTCCTACCGTAGAAGCAGAAGTTAGATTAGAAACTGGTGCAGTAGGTTTAGCACAAGTTCCCAGTGGTGCATCTACTGGTTCATTTGAAGCACATGAGTTAAGAGATGAAGATAAAAATCGCTATGGTGGAAAAGGAGTTTTAACCGCAGTACGCAATGTTAAAGAAAAACTAGCTCCAGAATTAATCGATATGGATGCGTTGGATCAAACAAGTATCGACTATAAAATGATCCAGCGAGATGGTTCTCCTAATAAGAAAAATATCGGAGCTAACGCAATTCTTGCAGTATCTTTGGCTAATGCTAAAGCAGCAGCCATTGAGTTAGATATTCCCTTATATCGCTATTTAGGAAGTCCTCTATCTAATGTGCTACCTGTCCCGATGATGAATGTGATTAACGGTGGGGAGCACGCAGATAATAATGTGGATTTCCAAGAGTTTATGATTATGCCTGTGGGAGCGGATTCTTTTAAAGAAGCTCTCAGATGGGGTGCAGAAGTTTTTGCTTCCCTGAGTAAAGTGTTAAAAGATAAAGGTTTACTCTCTGGAGTAGGAGACGAAGGAGGTTATGCTCCCAATTTGGATTCTAACCAAGAAGCTCTAGATTTACTCATTACGGCTATTGAGAAAGCAGGCTATAAGCCAGGAGAACAAATTTCTCTGGCAATGGATGTAGCTGCTAACGAATTCTATCAAGATGGGAATTATATTTATGATGGAGTGTCCCATTCTGCCACAGAATTTATTGATTATCTCGATAAATTAGTCAGTCAATATCCCATTATTTCCATTGAAGATGGACTTCAGGAAGAAGACTGGACAAATTGGCAACTTCTCACTGAAAAAATAGGATCACGAGTACAGTTAGTTGGTGATGATTTATTCGTTACTAACCCCACCAGACTGCAAAAAGGGATTGATACAGCAGTGGGTAATGCAATTTTGATCAAACTGAATCAGATTGGAACTCTAACAGAAACTTTAGAAACTATCGACTTAGCTACTCGTAGCGGTTATCGTTCAGTTATAAGTCATCGTTCAGGAGAAACAGAAGATACTACCATTGCCGATCTTGCTGTAGCAACCCGCGCTGGTCAAATTAAAACTGGTTCTCTCTGTCGTAGTGAACGGGTAGCTAAATACAACCGTTTATTGCGTATTGAAGAAGAATTAGGAGATCGCGCGATTTATGGGGGAAAGATTGGTTTAGGACCCAAATAGAGGGACTGGGTAGGCAAGGGAGACAAGGGAGACAAGAGAGATAAGAGATCAAACTTTTTTGCTCCTGTTTCCTAATATCTCCTACCTCCTACCCCTTACCTACTACCTACTACCTACTACCTACTACCTACTACCTACTACCTACTAACTACTAAATAAAGACAAATCATCATGCAAACACAACCGCCAAAGTCTCTGGATCTAGACTCTTGTCCTACCGTTGCTGTAGAAGACGATCGCACTGGGATGAGTTTGGAAACTCTCAAACGAGCTTTTTTAGATAATCTGTTTTATCTTCAAGGAAAAGACCGTAATAGTGCTTCCTTAAGAGATTACTACTATGCTCTAGCTTATACTGTACGCGATCGCCTACTCCATCGTTTTATTAAAACAGGACGCACCTATCAAGAACAAAACGTCAAAGTCGTATCTTATCTCTCTGCTGAATTCTTGATGGGTCGCCATCTGGCAAATAATCTTCTCAGTTTAGAAATGTACGACAAGATGGGACAAGTCTTGTCAGATTTGGGAATAGACTTAGAAGAACTAATCGAACAAGAACCCGATCCAGGTTTAGGAAATGGAGGGTTAGGCAGACTCGCAGCTTGTTTTCTTGATTCTCTAGCAAATTTGGAAATGCCTGCTACTGGTTATGGTATTCGTTATGAGTTTGGTATTTTCCGTCAAGTACTACAAGATGGTTGGCAAGGAGAAGTACCAGATAACTGGTTAATGTATGGTAATCCTTGGGAAATTGCTCGACCTGAAGATACGGTAGAAATCGGTTTAGGAGGCTATACAGAAGCCCATCACGACGAAAAAGGGCATTATAAAGTTTGCTGGATTCCCGAAAGAAAAGTTAAAGCGATTCCTTTCGATACTCCTGTCGCTGGATATAAAACCAATACAGTCAACTCTCTGCGTCTCTGGAAAGCAGAAGCCAGTGAATCTTTTAACTTTGAAGCTTTTAATGCTGGTAATTATGACCACGCCGTAGCAGAGAAAATGAGTTCGGAAACGATCTCTAAAGTGCTCTATCCTAACGATAATACTCCTCAAGGAAAAGAATTACGCCTCGCTCAACAGTATTTCTTTGTTGCTGCTTCCTTACAAGACTTAATTCGCATTCATCTCAATTTATATCCCGATCTCACTAATTTCCACGAGCGTTCTGCTATTCAACTCAATGATACTCATCCCGCAGTAGCTGTTGCGGAATTGATGCGTTTATTAATTGATGAATACGATATTTATTGGGATCAAGCTTGGGATATTACCCAAAAAACCCTAGCCTATACGAACCATACCTTAATGCCAGAAGCTTTGGAAAGATGGTCAGTTCATCTGTTTGGTAAGCTACTACCTCGCCATTTAGAAATTATCTATGAACTAAATCACCGCTTCCTAGAAGATGTGCGGGTTTGGTTTCCTGATGATGAAGACTTAGCAGGAGAACTCTCTATTATCGAAGAAGGAGATGAGAAAAAAGTCCGCATGGCAAACTTAGCTTGTGTAGGGAGTCATGCCATTAATGGAGTGGCAGCATTACACACAGAATTGCTGAAAAAAGATACTCTCAAAGCTTTTGCTCGTCTTTGGTCGGATAAATTCTTCAATAAAACTAATGGTGTTACCCCCCGTCGTTGGATACTGATGAGTAACCCCAAACTAGCAGAACTAGTAACTGAAAAAATTGGGGGTGGTTGGCTCAAAGATTTAGACCAAATGCGGGGAATTGAGAAATATCTCAACGATCAAGCTTTCTGTGAGCGTTGGCGAGCCATTAAACAGGAAAATAAAGCTCATTTAGCAGCTTACATCAAAAAAACTCGTAATATCGATGTCAATGTCAATTCGATCTTCGATGTGCAAGTTAAACGCATCCATGAATACAAGCGTCAACATTTAGCAGTACTCCATATCATTGCTCTTTATAACCGCATCAAGCACAATCCCAATATAGATATTGTGCCTCGTACCTTTATCTTTGGTGGAAAAGCTGCACCTGGTTACTTTATGGCAAAGTTGATCATTAAATTGATTAATTCTGTTGCCGAGGTAGTAAATAAAGACCCTGATGTGAGAGGTCGCATTAAAGTGGTCTTTTTGCCTAATTTCAGTGTATCTCTAGGTCAAAAAATTTATCCTGCTGCGGATCTGTCTGAGCAAATATCCACCGCAGGTAAAGAAGCTTCTGGTACTGGTAATATGAAATTTGCCATGAATGGCGCACTTACTATTGGTACTCTTGACGGGGCAAATATTGAAATTCGGGAAGAGGCTGGTGCGGAAAACTTCTTTCTCTTTGGTTTAACCGCAGAACAGGTCTATGCTATGAAAGCAGAAGGCTATGATCCCATGACCTACTTCCAGGAAAATGACGAATTACGAGGTGTAATTAATCGCATTGCCAAAGGGGATTTGAGTCACGGTAATCAAAAGTTATTTAAACCCATTGTTGACTCTCTGCTATATCATGACCCCTATATGCTATTGGCAGACTATCAGGCATATTCTGAATGTCAAGATCGAGTAGGTGAAGCTTACAAAGATCAGGAAACCTGGACTAAAATGTCCATTCTCAATTCCGCTCGTATGGGTAAATTTTCCAGCGATCGCACAATTCGAGAGTATTGTCAAGAAATCTGGGGCGTTAAACCAGTGAAAATTGATTTGGAAGCGTATCAATAACTAATAGGCTTTAAAATCTGCTATCAAGGGACGTTTTATATAGCGTCCCTTTAGTATTTGTTATCCCAGAAATTTCAATAATCCCATGTCCAATATTTTATACCTGAACTTCTACGTATTAATGTACTAATCAAGGCTGCAAGCTTAACATAGCTTGAGCTTGAGTATGATAGTACATAAGTCTCACTTAATACAAATCTCTGAATCCCTGATCTAGAGTAGGTTTAAGACAAATTTGTTGCAATTTGCTATTTTGGGGATTGTACCTTGTTCAGAGAGAAAAAACAAGCCAAAACATGACTACAAAAGCGATCGCTTGATTGAGATATTAAAAAGTCCTCTACCATAAAATTAAAAATTATTCATAAAACAAAACATTATGAATACCTCAACTTCCTATAACACAGATTATAATCAGTGGATTCAAAAAACCATTAAAGAAATAAAAGCTAAGAATTTTGAAAAAGTTGATTGGAACAACTTAATAGAAGAAATTGAAAGCATGGGAAAAAGTGAAAGACGTGCCTTATTAAGTCTGCTTACCCGATTGCTCGAACATTTATTGAAGATGTCTTATTGGGATGCTGAGAAAGAACGTAATTATAATCATTGGGCATCCGAAGTTGTTAATTTTAGAGCGCAAATTGAAAATCAATTAGAAGATAGTCCTAGCTTAAAGAGAGAATTACCAACATTTCATCAACGCGCTCATTCAACTGCAATCAAATCTGTCTCTAAACTTGTTGCACTTAGTGAAGAGGCATATATTTCTCTAGAAAATGCTCTAGATGACGATTGGTTTCCTAAAAGGTAGCTTAGTTATGGCAATTTGTTAACAACATTGAAATATGACTAATTATTTTATTCACAAATCGGCTTTTGTAGATCAAGGCAGTGAAGATAATCGTCTGATACGTAAATTGCTCAGAGGTCTGAGGCGAGTTTGTCATCTAGGTCAAACAGCTGACCATAAGAAATTACAAGCCTTAGGCAAAGAGATAAAGATCCAATATTCTGATTGATGGGCCAGCTTTTTACTGACGCAATGGTTAACGTCGAGCATGAACCGCTTCTCGCGACCAAACATAGCTTTTAATCTACGTTTGAGGGATTATAGATAACCCGAAACATCGACAAGAAGATATAATTTACCCTAACGCTAAAGGATAGGAACTTTTAGCCGAACGTATAGCCAAAGCTTTACAGCCATTATTAAAGAAAGCTACAAAACCCAATTAAGGCTCCCAATATAGAATTAAGAGTAGATAGGAAAATTACTCTAGGTTAATTTTTTAACACCCTTGCGATAAAGATTGCTAATTGTTTTCAGGGTATTTTGTATGATCTGATTAGAAGAAGAATAGTTTTCAATTTTGGCTAAAATTTTAGCTTCTTCAACGTCTACATTATCGTCAGAATAAATCAAGCCTGCTATTTCGGAAATTAAGTTATGGCAGGTTTCTTTGGTGGGATTAGTCCCTAAATAATCGTCGATCCACTGATTACATTGTGCTTTGGATATGGGTTGACTAAACAAAAGTAAATCCTGAATCTCTTGATTCTGAATTAATTTTCTAGAGGTGGCTAGCTCTTGCAAATATTTTCTTTCTTGGGGCTGAATTTCTCCATCAATCCAAGCTATTCCGATTAGTATTTGGAAAAGTTTTTCATTAGAATCTGGCATTTTATTAAGTCTCCGACATTTGCGGTTCTATTCCAAATACTAAAACAATTTCCTCTTGAAGTTTTTAAAAATTAGCGGATACATGCTTTATGATTCTGAACCGACATAGACACAAGCCAACAGTACTTGTGCCAAATCGATTTAGATAATTGAGCTTTTTGAAGTGAGTAATTGTTAAGTAAGCCATCCTTTCAAACGCCGAGCTACTTGGGGACGACGTAATTTACGCATCGCTTTGCTTTGGATCTGACGGACTCTTTCGCGAGAAAGATTAAACATTCCTCCTACTTCTTCTAAGGTATAGGGCTGACTAGTAGATAAGCCATAGCGTAGAGCAATAACGTCTTTTTCTCTTTGTGTGAGTACATCATTGAGGACATCAATAATTTCTTGGCGCATCATCGCCTCACTCATTTTTTCCTCAGGAAGTTGTAGCTCATTGTCTTCTAATAGGTCTACTAGTTCTGTATCTTCTGCTTTCCCTACTCGATGATTTAGGGAGAGAGATTGACGACGCAACTCTAATAGTTGTCGCAGTTGGGGTGCAGACATTCTTAGTTCTTGGGCTAATTCCTCTTCGCTAGGATTGCGTTGCAGCTTTTGTTTAAGAGTACGTTGGGCTTTTTTGAGCTTGTTTAACTTTTCGACAATATGAATCGGAAGGCGAATAGTACGAGCATCATTAGCTATAGTTCTGGTAATCGCCTGACGAATCCACCAATAAGCATAGGTAGAAAATTTATAGCCCTTGTTGGGGTCAAATTTCTCTGTAGCACGATTTAAACCAATTGCTCCTTCTTGAATGAGATCAAGGAAAGGAACGCCACGATTGAGATAGCGTTTAGCAATAGATACCACTAAGCGTAAGTTGGAGCGAATCATTTTTCGCTTGGCAACTTTGCCCTTATACAAAAACTGTTCCAACTGGCGAGCATTCTCTAAACCCATGGCAGTAGCCCATTCTTGCTTACTAGGCGGTCTTTCTAGACTTGCTGCTAGCTTTTGACGAATTTCCTCTGCTTCTACCATCAGCCTGACTTCGTTAGCTAGAGTAACTTCTTCGTCTGATTTGAGTAGAGGATATCGTGCCATTTCTTTGAAAAAAGCCCCAATATTATCTTCTAGACTAGCTTTAGTAGGTTTTGAACTACGGCGATTAGAACTGGCTTCTATTTCAGAAGAATATTCTACTTCTACCAGTTTTAAGTCTCTATCTAGTTCCTCAGAGATTTCACTTTTTAGGGATAAATCATCGTATTCATTAGAATAACTTTCATATCCATTTATTTGAGTAGCAGTCATAGTTTTATGGCTTTTCTTAATTTGAGTAGAACTTTGAGAGTATTGAGTATGTGATTGTTATGGGATAGATTATTCCAGATTATTGGAACAAAATTGTATTTACCAAGTTTTTCTTAATTTATAGGGAGGGATAACGGTATTTTCTCGGAGATTAATTTGCTTTGTTCAATCATAAATCTCAAGATTTTCTTAACTTTTAGTTATAAATACTGAGGTGAACAAGTTAGATTGTATTACTGGGTGTATTAACACCTAGGTTAACAAAAATAATCGATGATTTTGTGGGTATAGTTACAAAATGATAATTAACCCAATTGCTTAAGAACAAAATAGTATTAATTTTGCTACAAACTTAATTTGATTATCAGATTATATTGAACCGTTTAACTGGGGGATGCAGCTACAATATTCTGGCTCAATCAGTCTCATTGGGCTAAACACAACTAGTTTCTTGTGAGTCTATAAGATGGTATATTTGTACGAATCATAATTAATAAGGGAGACAAGGGAGAAATTGATTAAAAATTTTTTTGCCAGAGGTCTAATGTGTAAACAACGCTCATTATCTTTTGGGTCAGATTATCAGGCTTGAAACTGCAAAAATGTCTAATGTTTAATGAAAAGTCCATGAGAAAAAGCGATCGCTTTTGCCTTGATTGTAGCGAAGAGAGTTTATATCTAGATTCTGATTTGGCTCTAGCCAACAACACCAGTAATTTAGTAGCAGAACCCAGTAGCAGCTACAATCTCAAACCTTCTGGCTCTTCAACTAGGTGGGTAGCTGTATTAATAGATTTTCCTGGGGTTCAAGGATTATATACTTACAGTCTTCCTGATGAGTTGTTGGCAGAACCAGGAGATATTGTCAGTGTTCCTTTTGGAATGCAAATTACTGGGGGAATTGTGATTAAGATATTAGAAACTTCCCCAACAGACATTGAAATAGCTCGGATTCGCCCCATTGAAGATATAGTTAGTTCGGGATTTTTCCCTTCACGATATTGGGAATTATTACAAAAAGTTGCAGAATATTATTTGACTGATCTAATTAGCGCGATTCGAGTAGCTCTTCCTCCCGGTTTATTAGGGCGATCTCAAAGAAGAATTCGCCTTGTACCCAATAATATACCCCAAGGGGCAGAAAATTTTTGTAGTCTAGTTGGCAAACAAATCTTAGAACTACTGCAAAAACAGAAAGAAGGGAATTACAGTACTAAATATCTGCGAAACCAGATTAAAGGGGCAGATCGAGGAATTAGGGAATTAACCAAACGAGGTTGGGTAGAAAGTTATCTTGAACCACCCAAAAGAATTCAAGCCAAATTGCAAACTTCTGTGACATTGGTAACAGATAACCTATCTAATGATCTCACTGCTCGGCAAACAGAAATATTACAAGTTCTACGCCACAATGGAGGGGAAATGTGGCAAAAAGAATTAGTTAAACTGGCTCGTACTACTACAGCCACCCTCAAGAAAATTGCTGCAATTGGCTACATTACTTTTTCCGAAAAAGAAGTTTTAAGAAAAGAACAAGGGATTAAGCAAAATCAAGATACTGCTAAAGAATTAAACTTAGCCCAAGCCAAAGCTTTAGAAGTAATCAATAACCACATAGGATATGCTGAAATTCTATTACATGGTGTTACAGGTTCGGGCAAGACAGAAGTTTATTTACAAGCTATTTCCCCTATTTTAGAACAGGGTAAATCTGCCATAGTACTAGTTCCCGAAATCGGCTTAACTCCCCAACTGACAGATAGATTTCGCGATCGATTTGGCGACAAAGTTTGTGTTTATCACAGTAAATTGAATGATGGGGAAAGATACGATACCTGGCGACAAACTATTCAAGGTGAACCCCAAGTTATTATCGGTACTCGCTCCGCTATTTTCTC
>JASJDB010000038.1 GCA_030065315.1 Xenococcaceae cyanobacterium MO_167.B52
AAATGAAAGATGAGATTCGTAATTTAACCAACTATCATTGGCTTCAAAATAATTGATTGTTAGTATTTTTTTAAAATCGGATTTAGTATAAGAGCTTTTTTCTTCATGTAGTACAGAATCTACTGATCTATCTTTATAATTTAATCGAATATTACCCCCAAGCGACCCGCTACGTGGTTGCTGATACCACCGCTATTTCTAGTTCACCATCACAATTCCAGACGGCGATCGCCAAAATGAGAATTGCTGCATATTGGCTTAATAATTTTTATGCCATTTTGGGAATACTAATTAAGAAAGCTAATTTTGCATTTTGCGGATATGAAAGAAGAAGGGAAGGCTCTGAATAGGCTCTATGAAGAAAGAGAAAACTTTATATTAATAGGTCTAACTGGTCGAATTGGCTCTGGTAGTTCTCAAGTAGCTAAAATTTTAAAAAATAAATCTTTTGCCGAAGTTCAACTACCTCCTCCTCAAAGAGATCATTTCAATAATATTGATGAAAGAAAATATAAGATTATTTACGATTATTTATCACATCATTGGAAGCAGTTTCAATGTATACAAATAAGCGATGTCATAAGTTCCTTGATTTTAGAAACCAATACAGATGATTTTCTTGATTTTTTATCTTATCAACTTCGCGAAATTGGTGGTTATAGACTACATGAAGAAGAATACAATAACTTAAAAAAGTTTATTGATAATTTAAAAAGAGAAAAACATTTATGGAATCAAGAAGATAAAAAAGAAATTCCATTCAAAGAGAAAAATTATTCTTATTTTGAATCATACTTTGAACAATTACCAAAATTAACAAGTAAATTAAAAGAAATACTTGAAAAATCTAGTAAAACTACTTATTCAAAAATATATAAATTAATAGGAGACAATCTTAGATCTTCAGGAAAAGCTACGGAACAATCATTCAATCAAGAAAATATATTCACTATTGCTGATACAACCAATAAGATAATAAAAACAATTAGAGAAGCAAAAAAAGATCGAGAATCTACTTTGTTTGTTATAGATTCTATTAGAAATCCTTTAGAAGCCATTTTCTTTAGAGAAAGATATTCAGCTTTCTATCTTGTTTCTATAAATACTTTTGATAATAACAGAAAACAAAGATTAAGAGAGCGATACAATCTTAACGATGAAGAAATCGAATTAATCGACAATCTTGAACATCCTAAAGATAAGTTAAAAGGTAAAGATATTTTCATTTCTCAAAATGTCAAAAAATGTATAGAGTTGTCAGACATTCATTTGAATAATCCTCAGAATGGCAAGGAAAATATACCAGTTCTTAAAAAGCAGTTAGCCCATTACATTGCGCTAATGATGCACCCTGGATTAATAACACCTACTCCAATAGAAAGATCGATGCAAATAGCTTATAGCGCAAAACTTAATTCTGGATGCATATCAAGACAAGTTGGAGCAGTTATAACAGACCAAAGCTATAGTATTAAGGCTGTTGGTTGGAACAATACACCTGAAGGGCAAGTTCCCTGTTTGTTTCGTAGTGTTGAAGATTTGCTATGTCATCATGACGAAAAAGGATTTAGTGATTATGAATTAAATAATCCTAAGTTTAGAGAAAAAATATCAAAAATTTATCCAAAAAATCAAGTAAAAGAAAGAGAAAAAAGCTTACGAGGAAGAAATCATTCTTTTTGTTTTAAAGATATCCAAAATCAAGTTGATGGTAAACAAAATCAAGTTCACACTAGATCCTTACACGCTGAAGAAAATGCATTTTTGCAGATTGTCAAATATGGAGGTGAAGGAATTAACGGTGGCATATTATTTTCCACAGCAAGTCCTTGTGAACTATGTGCAAAAAAAGCGTATCAGCTTGGGATTAAACAAATAATATATATCGATCCATATCCTGGAATTGCTACTAGTCATATATTTCAAAGTGGAAGTTTAAGACCAAAACTAGACTTGTTTCATGGAGCTATCGGTAGAGCTTATTATCAGTTATATCAACCTACTTTATCTTTTAAAGATGAGTTATCAATGTTGATTAATAATATGGATTGATAAAGTCATTTTTGGTGTTTATTACTACTTCTATTTAACTATCTCTTTAATCCCGATTTACACTATAACGAAGTTGAGAAAACAATTTTTGATGAGCGCGATCGCATTTACTTTCAACAATCTCTACCATCGAGCGATCGCACTTAGTCTCAATCATCTCTACTATCAAGCGATCGCATTTACTTTCAATCATCTCTCCCATCGGGCGATGCTTCGCACTCGCAAAGCGAGACCGCAATAATTAGAATATTGCTTGTTTTAAAATTAAGAAAGCCATGTTGTAACATTAAGAGCAAAACAGCTTAGTCCTCACATAAAAGTTATGGACACTAAAAATATTACAATTCGGGTTAATGCTGAAGTTGCCCGTATTTTTGAAACTGCCTCTGAAGAACAACGCCGTAAACTGGAAGCATTGCTGAGTCTAAAACTTAGTGATGCAACTCGACACAAAAGAACACTCGAAGAAGTTATGAGTGAAATTAGTCAAAATGCCCAAGCACGAGGCTTAACCCCAGAAATTTTGGATTCACTTCTTCATGAGTAATCGAGTGCGTTATGTTTTTGATACAAATGTAATTATTAGTGCGCTTCTATTTGAAAATAGTAAGCCCGCTCAAGCTTTCCAATACGCTTTGGCAAATGGAGAAGTATTACTGTCCCTCGATCTGTTAGAGGAATTAAATGAGGTATTGGGACGGAAAAAATTTAACAAATACGTGACAAACGAAGAAAGAGAAGAGTTTTTAGAAGCATTAATTGAGCGAGCAGTTTTGATTGAAATAGTCGAAAATGTCCAAGAGTGTCGCGATCCGAAAGACGATAAGGTTTTGGAGTTAGCATTAAACGGAGAGGCACAGTACATCATAACTGGCGATCACGATTTACTTGTACTAAATCCTTTTCGTAACGTAAGAGTAATTACGGTAGAAGATTTTTTGAAGATAATTTAATTTCAGTAGCAGCAACGGTATCATAACAAAATTGCGATCGCTTTATTGGGAGACCGCGATCTCCCAAATCAACTCTAGAAAAAAATATAATATTATGCTTGACTTTTTATATAACTATGTAGTCAAATAACTAAACAAGGTTAACTTGCCTTTAACTTTAACAACGATTAACCTCGGAATTAAAGATTATGACTATATCTTTCCAACAACGCCAAAGTAATATCAAATCACTAAATGTTTGCTACACATAAAGCATCGACAATAAATGGATAGCAAGTAATCGAGCTAATGTTTTCCAACCACGCGATCACGTGGTTGGATTTATCGCATATCTAAAGTGATTTGATATAACAATCTTTGGGATAAATTTTGTAAGTGGAAACAAAGTATTTAGTATTTCAAATTTATTTATTTTGCAGAAGCACTAAAAGCACTTAATCGCTTAAATTTTTCGGCTTTTTGCTGCATCCGTTGGTAAAGGCGATCGCAAACTAACTCACATAGCTCGAAAATCATCGGGTCTTGAATTTCATAATAGACAGCTACCCCTTGAGGGTTACGGGATAAAATTTCCGCTTCTGTAAGCATTTTAAGATGTTTGGATAAATTTGCTTGTCCCAAACCAGTAGCTTCCCCTATTTCACTGACATTCATCGCTCCTTCTCTCAAGCAGCTTAAGATTTGCAGCCGACTAATTTCTGATAGTACTTTAAAATAATCGGCAACTGGGGCAAGATATTCGGGGGGTTTACCTGTCTTGTCGCGAGAGTCAGTTTTGGGCATGGAGGAAATAAAATTAGTTTTTATAGTTTATATAACTATATAGTATTCTAACAAAAAAGTAAAACCAGGAAAACTATGTAGAAGCTGTTGCTTATCTGGGGGGCTATCTCGAACATCGTCGTAAGACTCCCATTGGCATTCAAGTTCTCTGACGTGGTTGGTTAAAATTACACGACCTTTGTGAGGGCTGGGAGCTTGCCCGAAACACTTAACGGGAAAAGTAAGATCTGTAAATAACAATTAATACCATTTCTCAAAACTAGCTAGATAGATAACCAAATTATTTTTTATTAATTAAAACATCCAAAAGCTTTGCTTTGCAAAGCTTATAAGTTTTTAAGTCATAATTTTTGATTTGCAATTAAGTCTCCAGTGACTTTTGAGAATTGGTATAAGTTATTTGATTAAATCAAAAACGGGTGATCAATTATGCTTAAGTCAATATTACTTTGCCACCAAAACCACAGAACTACGAGCTGCGACATGATAGTAGCAGCCCTTGACTAGAGGGGCAGTTGGCAATTCGCAGAAATCTTCTGGTGTAGGTAAAGCAGTATCAATGACGCGATACCAGTTATGTCCTTGGCGTAATCGGGGTAACTCGTAGGTTAATGGCTCCCAATAAGCATTAAACATAACGTGTAGATACTCGCTATATAAAGGATGGACTAAAGTAAAAGCTAGATAGTGAGAATCCTCACTCCAGTCAGGCTGGTGAAGCTCAATTCCATGCCAAACCAGGTAAGGATCTCTCCCTGCTGTGGTAGCTAAAGCTTTTTCTAGGCGAAACACCTCCAATCCTTGAATCAAAGCGATCGCATTTTTGACAAAACGGAATAAACCTAAATTAGACTCAATATTGCTCCAGTCAAACCAGCTAAGTTCGTTATTTTGACAGTAAGCATTGTTATTACCTTGTTGAGTCCTTCTCACCTCATCCCCCATTGAGATCATTGGTGTTCCCTGAGACATCAACAGTACGGTAAAAAAGTTTTTAATTTGTTTTAGACGGAGTCTTTCTATTTCTGGGTCTTCTGTCGCCCCTTCTTCACCACAGTTCCAGCTATGATTATCATTCCCGCCATCCCGATTATTTTCTCCATTGGCTTGATTGTGTTTTTGGTTATAGGAAACCAAGTCGTTGAGAGTAAAACCATCGTGACAGGTAACAAAATTAATGCTGCGATTAATATCAGTATCGGAGCGAGAGTACATATCGGGACTAGCTAAAATTCTCGCTGCTAGAGATTTGACTGTTCCCAAATCTCCCTTGATGAAGCGACGGACATCATCACGAAATGGACCATTCCACTCAGTAAACCAATCTCCTAAATCGACAAAGCGACCTACGCCATAGAGTCCAGCAGCATCCCAAGCTTCGGCAATTAACTTAGTTCTAGCTAAGACAGGATCGGATTCAATCGCCCATAAAATATTAGCGGTGACAATGGAAGTATGCCATAGGGAAGCCCCCGCCACATCCCTGGCTAATACGGAAGCTAAATCGAAACGAAATCCATCAACGTGCATCTCCGTTACCCAATAGCGCAAACAGTCAATAATAAACCTACTGACTACAGGATGATTGGCTTTGAAACTATTACCGCAACCACTATAATTGTGGTAGTCACCTTGGTCTTCTGACAAGATATAGTAAGTTTGATTATCCAAACCCCGCCAAGAAATAGTCGGTCCTTGGTGATCTCCTTCGGCGGTATGGTTAAATACCACATCCAGAATGACTTCAATACCTGCTCGGTGCAGAGCTTTGACCAAATCCCGAAATTCATCTAATGCTTCTAAGGGATCGCAAGCAGAACTATAGTCATGATGAAGGGCAAAAAAGCCAATAGTACTGTAACCCCAATAATTTTTTAGTTCCCCTACCGCATCATTGACATCGAAGTAGTGAATGGGCAGCAATTCTACCGCTGTAATTCCTAATTGTTGGAGATAGGGAATTTTTTCAATTAATCCGGCAAAAGTACCTCGTTTTTTTTCACTGACACCAGAGTTAGGGTGACTGGTAAACCCTGCGATATGAAGCTCGTAGATAATGCTGGTGGAATAGGGAGTACGAGGATGATGATCGTCTTCCCAATCATAATCCCTGGGATCGACTACTATTCCTCTAAGAGCTTGGGCGCAGTTATCTCCTACTTCCTGAGCTGCTTGACGATTATAGATCTGCTCTCCAGCGATCGCTTTAGCATAGGGATCGAGGAGAACTTTTGTCCCATCAAAGCGTAATCCTTGTTCTGGGGCGTACTCTCCATGGGCGCGATAGGCATATACTTGTCCTGATTTAATTCCCCGAATAAAAATGTGCCAGTAGTAACAACTACAGTGTATTTTGGGGTCTAAAGCAATTACCCTAGAAGGTTGAGGAGCTTCAGGGGACTCAAATAGTAGTAGCTCAACAGCTTCAGCGCGGGAGAAAATACAGAAGTTAACTCCATCGGGAAAGACGGTAGCACCTAGAGGAAAAGTTTGACCAGGCAAAATATCACCAGCTATCAATTGTTTGTCTCTGATGCTAGTTTGGCTTGTTAACAAGTTATTGAACATAGTTTCTCCTTAGCTTGGTTCAAACTATACTTTTACAGCAATTATGAAATTCGAGGACAACTCTCTAAATCCTCGATAACCTTCGGGGATGCTAAACCAATCCAGGCATCAATCTTGTCTTTTTCAAATCCTACTCGGCAAACATCTCCTACTTGGATTAGGGGACGACGAATCAATAGGGGATACTGAATCATTAACTGTAGTGCCGTCTCTTGATCTAAATTTTCGGGAACTACTTCTCCTGATTTAATCAGAGGTGCAGTTTTATTAAACCACTCAGTCACAGGAAGGTTGCCAAAAAAGGGACGTAAATTAGCAACTGTCCAAGGAGTTTTCAATAGATTGTAAGCTGTTACTTCATGCCCCGCAGCCCATAAAAGAGCTTTTTGTTTGGCATTATTGATACAGCCTGGTTTTTCATAGAAAATAACTTTTGCCATAATTATCTAGGTTATTAATTATTAGTCGTGATTTAAATAACAAAAGACGAAAAACTATAAATAATGATTTTGTAGCAAGGAAGGGAGCTCTTGAGGATTAACATAGGTGTGTTTTACTTTCCCAGGCATCAAAATAATACTAGGAGCTTTTTTACATTGTTTCTGACAGCCTGTTAGTTCAATAGTTACTCTATCTTGTAATCCCAATTGATTAACAGTTTCTGTCAAAGAGCGATATAGTCGCTTTCCTCCTCGTTTAGAACAACTAGACTTGTGACATAACAAGATCTTGCCTGTTTTATTTTTTTCTGATTTAGAAGTTTTAGAAGCAGAGCTAGATTCAACAACACAAGATTCACTCTTAGTACTCAGTCTTTCCACTCGTTCAGTTTTAAGTTTGAGTTTACTACTATTACCCAAAATTGTTCGTTCCAAAAATATCGATAAGCGATCGCCTTCTACTAGTTCTTGTCCCAAATTTTTCCGTAATTCTTTTGCTAGTTTAATCGGGATAATACGCTCTCCCACCTGAACTTGAATATATTTTAGTTCATCTCCAGGCTTAGGAATAAAACCGAGAAATTTTCCTTCTATTCGATAAGTAGATTTTTGAGCTTCTTTAGTTTTTTCTTGAGTTTTCATGATTTTGTCTTTATGTTATTTGTTCTTTGTCTAATGAGACACGGCTGTTTCCAAGTCCCATAGGTTTTTTAATGAAACAGCCCTAGTCTCATATAGTCTTAAGCCTTAGACGGCACTGGGGAAGCCTTAGACGGCACTGGAGAAGGACATTTTTCTTCCAGTTGGATCTGGGGCTGTTCTCCAGGAGCAGTAATCATACGAGCTCCCTTGCCACTGGTGAAGTAGTTCCAAGCCCACTGAATCATCACAATTAATTTATTGTCAAACTCCAGCAGGTAGAAGACGTGAATAAACATCCAGAATGTCCAAGCTAGGAATCCAGATAGTTTTAAGAAACCGATATCTACTACGGCAGCGTGTTTTCCAATTACTGCCAAACTACCCCAGTCCCAATACCGAAAAGGTGAAATGGTCTCTCCTTGGAGACGACTCCTAATCAGTCGGCCAACATATTTCCCCGACTGCATCGCCACGGGAGCTACTCCAGGCAAAGGCTTTCCTGTTTGGTGAGTGTAATTAGCTAAATCGCCGATGACAAAAATATTTTCAGTCCCTGGCACGTTAAAATCTGGGTTAACTATTACTCGTCCAGCCTTGTCTAAGACAGCATCCGTTGATTCTGACAAAACCTCTGCCATAGCCGAGGCTTTCATCCCCGCAGTCCACAACACAGTTCTCGCCCGAATTGATTCAATCTCATTAGAGCAACGAACAGTAATCGTCTGGTTATCCATGTTGATAACTCTAGTACCAGTCATGACTGTGACTCCTAACTGCTCCAGGGAAGCTTTAGCTTTGGCTGATAGTGAAGGAGAGTAAGAGGGTAAAATTCGCTCTGAGCTTTGCACTAAGATAATTTTTGCCTCTTTTGTGTTAATATTACGGAAATCTTCTTTTAAAGTGCCGTGAGCTAATTCGGCTAAGGCTCCGGCTAACTCAACTCCTGCTGGGCCGCCGCCGACGATAGTAAACGTCAACCAGGCCTGGCGTTTTTTAGGGTCTGTTTCTTTTTCTGCCGATTCAAAGGCAATAAAAATGCGACGACGCATTTCCAAAGCGTCTTCAATAGTTTTCAAGCCTGGTGCTTGGTCAGCCCATTCTTCATGTCCAAAATATTGGTGACTAGCACCAGTGGCAACGATCAGAGAATCATAGCTAATTTCTCTGTATCGCAGTTGGACTATTTGTTGTTTGGGGTCAATGTTTTTCACCTCTCCCATCAGCACTTCAATATTTTTGTTGCGCTTCAAGATTCCTCGCAGAGGAGAACTGATATTGGTGGGGGATAAACCACCAGTAGCAACTTGGTACAGTAGTGGCTGAAAGACATGAAAGTTGCGTTTATCAATCAGGGTAACTTTGACTGCTCCTTTTGCAAGAGTTTGTGCTGCATAAAGCCCACCAAATCCTCCGCCGATAATGACAACATGATGAGCAGATGCTTTTTGTTTTTCTGGAAATCTCATTTTCTCTACCTTCTAATCAATGGTATTTAGAATTTATTTAGAAATTACTCGACTCTTTTAGACTACTTAAATTTAGTATTTTTACAGTATCAATAGTTACTAAAAATCCTTTTTGAAGGAATTATCAACAAATTTAGTACAAGATTTTTTGAGAACCATTTGGGTTAGTAAATCTCTCAAAACTTTGAGTGGTTTATCTAATTAATTAAGGAGTACTTATTAGACTTTAATGTTTACCGATCAAGGGTTTTAGACTTTATAATAGGAAGGGAGACTAGAATTTTGTAGGAGTAAAATTAGAATTAATTGTTATCTATAATACATTAAATTTAGAGGCATACTCTATTTTTTATTGTTGTCTAGAATACATTTAGCTTAGAAGTAAACTCTGTTTCTTTAACGTCTATTTTTTCAGGAATTTAGTTTTGCTTCTTCCCAGCATAAACAGCTAAATTTACGCCAAAAATTTTGGTAGTAATTAGACCTATTGTCAAACGTGAGTTCGACAAAGCATTACTGTTTTACCAGGGGTAATACCAGTTCTCTAAATATTGACCAACGGTCACTCGCAAGCCCTGCCTTTGCAAGGCAGGGAACGAGTGACTACAGATGTTTGATAGGAAGACAAGGGGGACAAGGGGGACAAGGGAGAAATTTATTTGCAGTCCTCTTTTTTAGAATTGGTATAATTAAACTAGTTATCAATAATCAAATTTTTATTGTTGACTGCGAGAACCGCTATATTAATTGAACTATTAACTATTAACTGATTTAACGACCAATTGCCATAGCATAAAGAATATCGTTATTAGTTCCTAAAAATTCTTGAGTTACATCATCGTGATAAGCTCCAATTCCGCTACAGCCAATACCTAAATAATTACTAATTAAATAAAGTCTTTGTCCTATCCATCCAGCATATTGCATGGCTGTTTGATAATTAGTGTAAGTAGAGGTTAAAAATAAAGTTATTGCACTATCTCTAGCTAATGCTTGATTAACACATAAATACTTGGCTCGCTCCCTAAAGTCTCCCCTTTTTATTAGCTGATTTTCTCGATATAAACCTGATTCTGTGTCTTCAACAAAATTAATTATAAAATATATTTCAATTTTTTCTTTACTGGCTGTAGGTAAAGGCTGTTGTAAAAAATGCCAAATTTGTTGCCACTCTGTTTGAGTAATTGATTTAGACTTAAAGCATCTTGCCGATCTTCTAGTTAAAATTGCCTCTGAAAAATCTTGAGATTGACAATTAAATAATGGATTTACTGAAGCTATTTCAGGATTGAGAATAGGGTCGGTTTTTGGATTAGTAGAAATTGTATTTCTGTATCCTGCTTCAATAAAAAGATTAGCTTCAAAATAATCAGTAGGAGAGACAAAAGGAATTTGCGATCGCAGTTTGCGAACAGTTTTAGATTTAATTTCTCCAAAAACAACCCCGGCAGTAATAAACTCTTTATTTTCAAATCCTAGGTCATTATTCAGAGATATTTTATCAAAATCAAAGAGAACCTGAATACCTTTTTGATATACATAAGCAGCAGCTTCAATTGCACCTATGTGATGTCCACTATCTAGAAAACAGTAGCGCAAACTTCGATTTTTATATTTCCAACTAGACCGATAATAAGCACAACTAACTAAAAAAATAAATCCTTTAACTAAGGAATTAGGTAAGATATAACTTTCTAAGCCATCGTCAATTAATTCATAAATTAAAGTTAGTGAATTAGTAGCTACTTCTAGATGATAAATACCATCAATAATGCCTTTAACACCTCGAATTTGAACATAAATTTCCGTAGGATATAAGGCTCCTGCTGAGGGATTGACTCTCAAATGGTAAGACTCATACTTATACTTTTTTTCAAAAGTAATGGCACTAGTTAAATAGATCAATTTATGCAGGGGATTGTTTTGATCTAAAGGGAAGCGACGATAGAAGTGAGGATAACTTTTGAAGGCGGTGGGTTGAGTTGAACTATCCACATAATTAGGATCTAGCATCACCGATAAAGGAGAATGCTTAGTAGCATCGTGGAACTTTTTGCCAACTGTTTCTAATTGTAAAATGGTCATTGGTTATTCGTCCTTCGTCCTTCTTCATTCGTCATTAGCTTTCAGCTTTTTCCCTTGACACTGCGTAATAAATTTAGAATCTCAACGGTGTTGGAAAAATCTATGGCTCTAAAGTCATCTAAATTTTTCAAATTGGGATTTGCTCCTGCTTCTAAGAAAAATTTCACCGCCTTGGGTTTTCCTGAAGAAGCAGCATACATCAATACGGTTACACCGTTATCGTTTTGATTATCAAGATCAATACCAGCATCAATTAATAGCTTCATTAGATCCATATTGTTGCGAAAACAAGCAAACCAAAGGGCGTTATTTCCATCATTATTTTTAAGGTTGATGTTAACACCCTGGATAAGTAAGTCTCTGACAATATCAATTGCCTGTTCTTGACTTGCTTTTATTAAAGCTGTTGCACCATTATTCCTTGGTTCATCTAAATTTTCCACACTATAGCCTTGTTTTTGTAACCAGATCTCTGTAGTTTGGCGAACTTTTCTAGTTATGGTCATCAGTCTTATGTTTCCGTTGATAATTCTGGATACAAACCTAATTGTTTAGCAAGTTGACGAGCGATATGGATCAGGAATTTAGAACCTTCTTGGTTATTCTCATGTGCCATAATAGTCGCTACTTGGATGATAGTTCTGATAAATTTTTCATCGATCAAATCGGCACTAGCATCTAAAACTTCTGGTTCTTTCCCATTAGGACAACGTAGTAGGCGATCAATCAGCTTGTAATATTCTTCTTGACGGGGATTACTTGTCATTGGTGGATTATTTGTCATTGTTGGTTAGTAGTTAGTGGTTAGTAGTTAGTAGTTAGTAGTTTGTAGTTTGTCCTAAAGGATCCCTAAAGGGTATATCCGCAGGTGTATCCTTTAGGACACCTTCGGACATTGTACCCTTGCCCTAAAGGATACCGCTTCGCATATGGTATAACCGCTCCGCATATAGTTTGTGGTCAATTGTTCCTCGTTCCTCATTCCTCATCTTCGTCAGGAGATTTCGTGATCACTTCAAAGACAGTGGTGGAGCAAAATTCCCGACTATCATCGATTTCTTTAATTCTTTGGCTAATTATCTTAGCTTCTTCCAGCTTGCCTAATTGTGCCAGAATTAAGCCTTTAGCAGCATAAGCATTAAGATAAAGTCGGATATTTGGTTCTTGTTTGCGGGCTACTAAAATTGGCTGGAGTTCTGACCATTCAATTGGCAAATTTTCCCTACTTGTAAGCAGTTGTAAAACTTTTTCAGCAATTGACAAGGCTGTTGATGGTTGATGCTTGTAGAAAAAGAAACGATAAGCTCCGACTAAGACATCTAGATTATTGCCTGCTTTAAATAAAGCTTCCCTGATGTATTTTTCAGCCAAACCTGTATATTCCCAATTTTCACTAGCCAAGAGTAATAATTGTTTGACTTCTGGTTCGACATCACACCAGGAAATTTGATTTTCAAGAGTTTGCATAATTCAATTGTGCTTATTGAGGAAAATACTGACGTAGAATTTCAATCCAATTCTCGATCCGCTCTTCAGTTTTTTCACTTTCATTGATTTCATCAATAGGTAATCCGACAAACCTACCATCTCTTACGGCAAAAGAATCGTCAAAAGTATAACCTTCTGTAGGAACATCTCCTACTATGGTTGCACCTGCTGCTTTAAAATAGTCATACAAGATACCCAAAGCACTAACAAAATTCTCGCCATGAGTCCCACAATCTCCTGCGCCAAAGAAAGCGATCGTTTTTCCTGTAAAATCAGGTTTTTCATCTTCCATATCCACTAAAGGATCCCGCCAATCATTCTGGACTTCACCAGAACCCCAAGTGGAAGAACCAAGTAACAAATAATCGTATTGCAACATATCGTCAAAATCATCAAAATCTTCCATGTTGCAAAGATCGCATACATCTTCATCGAAGTATTCAACGAGTTTTTCCGCAATTTCTTCAGTTACACCAGCAGTACTGCCGTAGAAAATACCAATTTTAGTCATGATTCTAACTCCTGTTAGTATTATGGTCTTTAGGTTATTAACTAATTGATCGCTTCTGTAAATAGCAATCTTTTAGCCACAGATTGATTTTCCAATGATTCTGGGGTCAGATTGGAAGAGGTAAAAACGAGAGTGATTACAAGAACTAATATCGTTATAATCTCGTCTCGGATTTGTTCTAAATCTTTCATGGTTTGATTCCTCAAGTTAATGGCTAATAATTACAACTATTCCAACTTCCAACGCTGCATCAAGATTTTACGTTCTCTTGCTGCTGGTATTTCAGGTACAGATTCCTCGTCCAAGAGCTTTAAATTTGTTTGACGACTAGCTGTATCAAATATCAAAGCTAAACTTAGCAGTAGAAGCAAGAAAAATTTATCTCGAACAGCCATAGAAATTTGAAGATTTTTTCTGCTGTCTTGTTTGCTTGTTTTATCAATAATTTTGGTCATGTACTATTTAGAAAGTAGAGACACCCATGATGAACGCCTCTACTAGGTTCGCTTATTGAGCGATCGCAGCTTCAGCTTGTTCGTGACGAACTTTAAGAATTTCTGGATTATCTAAGCAAAATTGTTGGAAAGGTGTGGTATCTGGCGATTTTACTCCTTCTTGATAAGTTGCTTCTGCTTCCAAATCTTCCACTAAAGCCCAGGCTTCAATGCACTCTGGAGAAGTTGCACCTTTAGCTTGAGAAATAGCGATCGCTTCTTCAATTGCCTTGTCTAATTCTCGACGTAGCAAAGGTACTTTGGGATTTTCCAGAAAATCGCCTTTATAAAGAATATCGGCTTCGGAAACAATCCCTAGTAAATCTCCCTGAATTACAGGTGCGATACGAACATTGGTTAAAGCAAATAACCGAGCTACATATTCAACACCCAAATCAGGATTGATAACAATACAAGGTTTGGTCATGATTTCATAGACGCGCATATTTTGTGCATCCTTACCATAAGCCACTACCTTGTTAACGATATCAGTGTGGGTGACAATTCCGTAGGCATCTTGGCTGTTGCGAACAGTAACAATTAAAGCACGTAAGTTTTTGAATTTCATTAACTTAACTGCTTCGGCTACTGTAGCTGAACCACGAATGGTTGCTACATCATCAGTCATAATATCAGATGCTTTTAACATGACATTACAAGCTCCACTATCGTTTTTGTGTATTTGGCTAGTACTCAATTACTATTTTTGATAGCTAAATACTAACCAAAACTTTTATTAATGGACAGTTGACAGTTGATAATTGACTAATTTTCTGCCTTGCTTAAAAGTTAAATTATCAATAAGAGTCATTATTTACATTGTCCATTATTAATTCTGTTGATTACAATCGCTTGGCGTTGAAAGTTTTGGGGAGTTTCGTATCTTCTGCCAAATCTTTAAAAGCTAACTGCCAGCCATTTGCAAGGGTTAAAACCTTGCCTTCATCAGTAGTTACTTCTTCTACTACTTCTTCTTCTAAATCTTTTTTGGGAACATAAACTGATAAATGTCCCAGATCATTTTTATGTAGCATTACTTTCATGGTTTTATTAGTAGTTAGTAGTTAGTAGTTAGTGATTATTTATTTTTGCTGATTAGTTATTAGTCATAGGTAGGAATAACTAATTATCAAAAACCGAGGACAAAAGATTAATGATTAGGAATTAGATTTAATAACTCATCTGGAGTTAATCCCCGTTTAAGCTCAACTGATAAGTCTCGCACTGCATCTATCAGCGATCTTGTTTCTTCTAAACTTAAAGCAATGCCGTATTTGTCTAGAAAGCTAGTAACTAGATGTTTGCCAGAATGTTTCCCAATTACCAAACGTCTTTCTCTTCCTACTTCTTCAGGAGAAAATGGTTCATAAGTAGCAGGATTTTGTAGTACTCCATGTCCATGAATGCCAGACTCATGAGCAAAGGCATTATCACCGACAATCGCTTTCCAGGGGGGAATGTCGCAGCCAGAGGCTTCAACGATAAACTCTGAGATTTCTTTAAATCTAGTGGTATCAATACCAATATTCATGCCATAGATACGTTTAAGTCCCATGACGACTTCTTCTAAAGCAGCATTCCCTGCTCTTTCTCCCAAGCCATTGACAGTAGTATTAACAGAAGTAGCTCCTGCTCTTACTCCTGCTAAGGCGTTGGCTGTTGCCATCCCAAAATCATTATGGGTGTGCATCTCCACAGGAATAGTTAACTTACTAACTAACTCCTGTACTTTGCTATAAGTAGTTAAGGGATCAAGAATTCCTACAGTATCGCAAAAACGAAATCTTGATGCACCATAATCTTGGGCTGCTAAAGCGACATCCAGTAAAAACTTGTCATCAGCGCGGGAAGAGTCTTCTCCACCAACAGAAATGTATAAACCGCGATCAAGGGCATAGCTAATTGTATCCCGTAGTTGCTTAAAAACCCGTTCACAATTACCTTGAAACTTAACTGCAATTTGAATTTCCGAGACAGGAACAGATATATGTACCCTTTCTAAGCCACAAGCTAAAGAAGCATCAATATCCGATCTTACTGCCCGATTCCAACCAGTTAAGAGGGTTTGTAGTCCCAAATTACTGATTTCTCTAATAGCTTCTGCTTCGATGCTACCCATTGCAGGTATACCTACTTCAAGCTCCTGTACCCCAATAGAATCCATCAAGGAAGCAAAGATAACTTTTTCTGCTACAGTGAAAGCCACTCCTGCTGATTGTTCACCATCCCGCAAAGTTGTATCGTTAATCTGAATCGGTGACATAGTTTTGTCCTTTGTGTTTCTTATTTGTTCTTTGTCATTGGCGAGGTCGTAAGACCCAAGGGCATTGTGCGGTTTATCAGTGAACCCGCAAGCTGATAGTTCGTGGTTTCTAATTTGTCCTTTGTCTTCTGCCTTCTGATGACCAATAGCCAATGACAAAAGACTAATGAAATGGGTCGCGGAATCCCTTAGGACTAATTACCGATAAATCCTAAAGTAAGACTATCAGTAGCTAGGAAGTGATCGAGATGGAAGGCTCTTTCTTCAGTAGCCAATAGAATTTGCTCGTATAGGTAACGAGTAGCACGATCTCCCACACTTTCAGCTTGGGCTGCTTGACGGCGAATTAGATCAATGATGGCTTGTTCTGCTGCTAAATCATTCATAATCATTTGACGACAATCAAAAATGCCATCATCTTCTGTGGTAAAGCAACAAAGTTCAGCGAGTTTAGTAAAACTAGCTGCGGGAGTTCCACCCAAACCATTTAAACGTTCTCCAATATCATGGGCGTGACCTTGTACTGCCTCATAACTTTCCTGAAAATATTCATGGATTGAATAGAACTCAGAACCTTCCACTACGAAGTGATGCTTTTGGTATTGCAGATATAAAGCTTGAAAACTAGCTAAGGCAATATTTAAACCTTCGCAGACGGGAAGAACAATTTCTTTTTCTAGACCAATAGGATTATTGGCAACTTCCCCAAAAGCTTGAACAATTAATGCTTGTGTCATGATTTTTGATTTGTTGATAGTTGATAGTTGATGGTTATTTGTCCTTGGTTGTTAACTGTGAACTGTTAACTGTGAACTGCTCACTGTTAAATGACCAACATCGCTCCAACCAGTCGATTAATTCGGAGCGAGTTCCGACAAATTGTTGTATGGTGCTACGTAGTAGAATTGCATGGATGCAATGGTCAACTTCGATCCATAGAGTTCCATCAGGAGGGCACCAACAAGGAATATTTAACTCTTGTAGGCGACGATAGACCGTCCAGCGATCGCCACGCTTAATTTTCGCAACCTGACTCATAAAGACATCAGGAGAAGTAGATTCATACATGATTTATAGGTTGATAAAGGGATAATTTCTGTATCTGTTGTTCCAAATTTTCGATCCGCTCTAATAAAGAACGAATTATCTTAGCTTCTGGATCGGGAAGTTTACCATGTTCGAGGGGACAGCCATGACCAGTACGGGAAACGATGCGACCAGGAATTCCCACTACCGTACAATCATCTGGAACGTCCCGCAGCACTATTGAACCTGCGCCAACTCGAACATTATTACCAATAAGAATATTTCCTAAAACTTTTGCCCCTGCTCCAACCACAACGTTAGTACCTAAAGTTGGATGGCGTTTACCAGTTTGTTTTCCAGTTCCGCCCAAGGTAACATTTTGATAGATTAAACAATAATCTCCAATAATAGCCGTTTCACCAATTACTACCCCCATTCCATGATCGATAAATACTCCTTTACCGATAGTTGCACCAGGGTGGATTTCAATTCCAGTGAATAATCTTCCTATGTGAGATAACAAACGGGGGAATAAAGGAACTTCCTTATGCCACAGCCAATTAGCTAATCGATGTAATGCTAAAGCATGAACCCCTGGGTAACAAATAAGCACCTCTAGCCAATTATTAGCTGCTGGATCGCGCTCAAAGATAATTTTCAAATCTGTGCCAAGGGTTTTTAGCCAAGAAATGTTTGGCAACCATTTAAGCTGCTTATCGGACTTCTTTCTTTCTCTTGCTGGGTTGATGCTTAATGGCTGTTGCATGGGTTTGTCCTTTGTTTTTTGTCTTCTGTCTTTTGTTTAGTAATTAATGATTAATGATTAATGACTAATGACTAATGACTAATAATTTGAATAACTTGTATGTATTGCTTATATCAAGACCCCTATTGTTGTCTTTGAGAAGAGGCAAGGGTTAGATTGATTAGATTTATTAGTTTACACTCATCAATTTGAAAAGTCTTATACCATAAGGGTTTGCTCAATCAATAAATTTTTCTTGGGGTCACTCTCCTGGTATTTTTCCCAATGGGTCTTAGTATTGTTTACTCAAGGGATGAGTATTTACTACTCAAAGTTATATTCAATACAAGCCAGTAACATTGGTCAATAGAGCAATGTATTGCTACAAAAAATTAGGTACTCACCAAAGCATCAGAAACTAAAAATACAGAACTCAGATGGTGTATGGTTTGTAGCTTTTGTTACTGTTTATTAAAACTATCTCAGAACGCATATCAAATTCGGCTGAATAATAATGTTAAATTAGATACGGATTATAGAAATAAATTATTGATCTGTATTTCCTTGTACTTTCAATTGAGGCGAAATTTCTCCATTTTTACAACAACAACTTAAATTGAATTGAATTCCGTATTTTTCTGGAGAGGCGTGACGAACCTACTCCAGTTTTTTATTGTTGTTTATGATTACGTTGGAATTTTTACTTAATCTAAAACCTCAAATCTTTTGGCTGTTTTTAACTTGCTGTCGAAAGTAGCAGTATGAATACATCCCTGATGATGATTAACTGAACCAATAAGATAATCGGCAAAATCTGCTGTTCCCTTTTTACTTAAAGCGATCGCTTGATAAATAGTAGATTTGTTCTCAAATTTAAACTTAGGACTTTGCAGCATTAGCTCTAAAGTTCTGATAATTTCTGCTTGGGAATATTTATAGGCTTTGCTTTTTAACACCCAGAAAATTTCGCACAACACTACATTACAGATCAAACAAGATTCTGATTGACTAATAACCTCTACCGCTTTTTGCCATTGTATTTCATCGTCTCTAGTTAAATAACGCACCACAACATTTGTATCGAGTCCAATCAATTACCAGCACCCTCAATAATTGCTTGTTCTATATCTTCTAAAGAAGTGCTTGGCATCCCTTCTCGGTGCAAAATCCCCGACAAGCTTTCAGCAGCAACATTTAGAGGAATGACTTTGACATCTCCCTGTTCATCAATGACAAAGTCGATTTGGCTACCAGTATCTAAATGCAGATAGTCCCTAATTTGCTTAGGAATGGTGACTTGTCCTTTCCCTGTTAGACGTGCTTGAACCATTACTTTATTTCTTAATTGTATTCCTTACTTTATAGTAAGATATTCATTCTCGTTTGAGATGATCATGTATCTGTTTATTTAGAGAAAAGGGGAATTCTGAATAAATAATCAGCTTTTGCTCCCTTGTCTTGATTTGTGTCTAGACGCGCCAGTAGGGTGGGCGATGCCCACCCTACATTTCATTTGTTACAGCAATTAACGTATCTCTCAAGAGAATGCGATCGCAATTAAAAAAAAATAGTAAAAATAGATACAGAATTAAATTTTATTGTTATACTTATTATCAGTCTTTAGAAATTAGGAATTTAATCTAAGGCTACAACTTAAGTGCAACAGAGTTTGCATTCAGATAAATCCTCAGATAGCTTGAAATATAGGCTTTTAACGAGGTCAGTTTCGAGTAGGATAAATACCAGAGTCTTGAGAAATAAATACTAACCCCCCATCATCAAAATACTCATACCCCATACCAGTAAAAAAATTTTTCTCCCCATCAGTTAAGGGTTTGAGGGCTTGAGTACAGTCTAAGCAATTCAATAAAACTAACCGAGTGCAAGTTTTACATTCAACCAAAATCGAGATGATATAACTTTCATAACGTCATCAAGTATTAGTCATTAGTCATTAAACAAAGGACGAATGACAAGCGGTGCGACTCTGGTGATTTTTAATCAGCCAAGGAACGCGCACCAAGAAACAGCAAAATATTACGGAATTCAATTCAATGTCACCTACTACCAGCACTACTCTAGCACCAGAGTCTAAGACAAAAGCAAAGAAGTCTTCTAAAGGATGTGGTTGTAGTTCTACTACACCTCAACAAGTTGATCCTAAAATCCAAGAAAGAATCGAAAAGCATCCCTGCTACAGCGAAGACGCACACCATCACTATGCACGGATGCACGTCGCAGTTGCACCAGCTTGTAATATTCAGTGTAATTATTGCAATCGTAAATATGACTGTGCTAACGAAAGTCGTCCTGGGGTGGTTAGCGAACTACTTACTCCCGAAGAAGCAGCACACAAAGCATTGGTAATTGCTGGCAAAATTCCCCAAATGACTGTTCTAGGTATTGCTGGTCCTGGAGACCCTCTAGCTAATCCCAAGCAAACTTTCCGCACCTTTGAATTAGTAGCTGATAAAGCACCAGATATTAAACTGTGTTTATCCACTAACGGTTTAATGTTGCCCAATCATGTTCAACAAATTAAAGATTTAAACGTAGATCATGTCACCATTACTATTAATATGGTTGACCCTGAAGTTGGTACTAAAATCTATCCTTGGGTGCGTTACAATCGCAAACGCTGGAAAGGAGTAGACGCTGCTAAGTTGCTCCATGAACGGCAAATGGAAGGTTTACAAGCATTACAGGAAAATGACATTCTCTGCAAAGTTAACTCTGTAATGATTCCAGGGATTAACGACGAACATCTAGTAGAAGTAGATGAGGTAATTCGTTCTAAAGGTGCATTCCTCCACAATATAATGCCCTTAATCTCTGCTCCCGAACATGGCACTTACTTTGGTTTAACTGGACAAAGAGGTCCCACACCCAAAGAACTTAAAGCATTACAAGATAACTGTTCGGGCAACATGAAGATGATGCGCCACTGTCGCCAGTGTCGTGCAGATGCAGTAGGTTTATTAGGTGAAGATCGTTCTCAGGAATTTACTAAAGAGAAATTCTTAGAAATGACTCCTGAATACGACCTCGAAAAACGTCAAGAAGTCCATGCAGGTATCAACAAGATTAAAGATGCCATGAAAGCTGCGAAAGCAGAACGTGCAGCTAAGAAAAAACCCAGAGGTGAGAAAATCTTGGTTGCAGTCGCTACTAAAGGCGGTGGAGTAGTAAATCAGCACTTCGGTCACGCTAAAGAGTTCCAAATCTTTGAAGTTGATGGAGTTGAAACCAAATTTGTGGGACATCGCAAAGTAGATCACTATTGTCAAGGTGGTTATGGTGAAGATGCCATGCTAGATAACATCATCAATGCCATCAAAGACTGCAAAGCAGTACTCGCTTCCAAGATAGGAGATTGTCCTCAAGGAATGCTCAGAGAGGCTGGAGTAGAACCAGTCCAAGGCTATGACACCATCGATAAGATTGCTTTGGAATATTACGAACAACAGTTCGCTGTGAGTCGTTAGTCATTTAGTCATTAGTCATTAGTCTTTGGTTATTAGTCATTCTTTTAAAGGGTAAATAGCCAAGGACTAAGGACAAACAAGAGAGGACAAAATTATGATTAACATATTTTCCCAAAGTAGAACGAGTGATCGCTATTGGTTTAAAGATTACCAAGAAGTTATCCGCAAAGAGCCTAAAGTAGCTTCTTCTCCTAACAGTCTTTGTATTAACTGTTCTGACTATTACGAAATACCTCCTTGTCAAACTAACTTTGGTAGTGATCGCGGTTGTTTTCCCAGCCTAAGGACAAATCAAGAAAATTTTAATTAGTAATTGGTCGTTAGTCTTTAGTCATTATTAAAATCCACAATACCGAATAATCAATGACCCAGGACGAATGACTAAGAACAAACAACACAGGAGTAAGACCATGACTTACACTATTACAGATCAATGTATTGCTTGCGAAAATTGTTTGCCTCACTGTCCTACAGACGCGATTCAAAAAAAAGATAATGGTAAATTTACCATCAATAATAATCTCTGCAATGATTGCGTTGGCTATTACGGAGTGGCTCAATGTATGGCAGGTTGTCCTACATCTAATGGTTGTACCCCCACTTTTTCTAGCTTAATCGCATCAGCTAAAGTCGTAACTGGCAACTATTGGGATAATTGGTTTGCAACTTACAATAGCTTAACTACTAGACTTAAAGCCAAAAAAGAAACTAAATATTGGCAAGATTGGTTCAATACTTATTCTCAAAAATTAGAAAGATTAATTATTAGTCATTAGTCATAGAAGGCAGGAAGCAGAAGGGAAAAATTACACTGCTGCCAAGCTTACTTTTAATTCAGGCTAGCTGATCGTCAAACAAAGGACGAATGACAACAGACAAATAATATTAAGGAAAAAAGACAAATGACAAACACTATTTATCTTGATAACAATGCTACGACCAAGATAGATGAAGATGTTTTAGCAGCAATGCTACCCTATCTAACTCTCTATTATGGTAATCCCTCAAGTATGCATACTTTTGGCGGACAAGTAGGAAAAGTGGTACGCCAAGCTAGAAGTCAAGTAGCTTCTTTGTTGGGGGCAGAAGATTCGGAAATTGTTTTTACCAGTTGTGGTACTGAAGGTGATAATGCAGCAATTATGGCTGCACTCAAAGCCCAACCAAATAAAAAACATATTGTTACTACCGAAGTTGAACATCCAGCAATTCTAAATCTTTGTCGAAGATTGGAAAGAACTGGTTACACTGTGACTTATCTTTCAGTTAACAGTAAAGGACAACTAGATTTAGATGAGCTAGAAGCCTCTTTAACTGGCAATACCGCAGTAGTTTCTGTAATGTATGCTAACAATGAAACTGGTGTTGTCTTTCCCATCGAACAAATTGGGCAAATAGTTAAAGAATACGACGCATTATTTCATGTTGATGCAGTACAGGCTGTGGGTAAAATTCCTCTCAATATGAAAACTAGCACCATTGATCTGTTGACTCTTTCTGGTCATAAAATTCATGCTCCCAAAGGCATTGGTGCTTTATATGTGCGTAAAGGCGTGAGATTTCGTCCTTTGTTAATTGGGGGACATCAAGAAAGAGGACGCAGAGGTGGCACAGAAAATGTCGCTGGTATAGTTGCGTTAGGTAAAGCAGCAGAATTGGCACAGGAGCATTTAGCAAATATCACTTGGGAACAAAGTTTACGGGATAAACTCGAACAAGGTATTCTAGATGCTATTCCCAATACCGTAGTTAATGGCGATCGCGATAACCGCTTACCTAACACTACTAACATCGGCTTTAAATACATCGAAGGGGAAGCCATCTTACTTTCGCTAGATCAGTTTGATATCTGTGCCTCTTCAGGTTCTGCTTGTACCTCTGGCTCTTTAGAACCATCTCACGTACTCAGAGCATTAGGACTACCGTATAGCGTACTTCACGGTTCAATTCGCTTTAGCTTATCTCGTTTTACCACAGAAGCAGAAATTGATCGGGTATTAGAAGTTCTACCTGGTATTATTAACCGCTTGCGTGAACTTTCCCCCTTCAACAGTGATGATGCAGATTGGCTCAAAGAACAAGAAGAAGCAGTACTCGCTAGATAAGGCAAGGTAGCAAAGCTGCATGGGTGCAAAAGGGGAATTATTTCCTCAATACCAACTGATAACTGATAACTGATAACTGATAACTGATAAGGTGGTAACTGAAAATGTGGGACTATACAGATAAAGTAATGGAACACTTCCATAATCCCCGTAACCAAGGCAAGATTACGGAGAAACAGGAAGGAGAAGAAATTGTGACAGGAGAAGTAGGTAGTATTGCCTGCGGAGATGCTCTTAAACTTCACCTTAAAATTGATGAAGAGACTCAAACTATTAAAGACGCTACGTTTCAGACCTTTGGTTGTGCTAGTGCGATCGCATCTTCTTCCGCTTTAACTGAATTACTTAAAGGCAGAAAAGTTGACGAAGCTCTTAAACTAACTAATAAAGAAATTGCCGAGTCTCTCGGTGGATTACCTGAAGAGAAAATGCACTGTTCCGTTATGGGACAAGAAGCTTTAGAAGCTGCAATCCATACCTACAAAGGCATTCCCCTAGACACCCACGAAGAAGATGAAGGAAATCTTATATGTCGTTGTTTTGGTGTCTCTGATACAAAAATCAAAAGAATTATTCGCGAGAATAGTCTTACAACCGCAGAACAGGTAACAAACTATGTTAAAGCAGGTGGTGGATGCAGCTCTTGTTTGCCAGATATCGACGATATACTTTACGAAGTAGCTAATGAACAAGAAAAAATTGCTGTCGAACAAACTAAAAGTGTCGAGGTAGCAACAGAAGTTTGGACAAATAAAGAGGCTTCTACCACAACTCCCAGACCCCTAACTAATCTCCAAAAAATCACCCTAATTCAAAAAGTCATAGACCAAGAAATCCGCCCGATTCTCGCTGAAGACGGTGGAGATATGGAACTATTCGATGTAGAAGGCGATGTCGTTAAAGTTATCCTCAAAGGTGCTTGTAGCGGTTGTGCTTCTTCTACCGAAACTTTAAAACTAGCAATTGAAGCCACTCTTCAAGATCGAGTGTCGCCTAGCTTAACCGTTGAATCGGTTTAGTAAAGGTAGGGGATAGAAGGATGCAAAAATTATTCCTTTTCCCCTGAACCTTTGACCTTTTACCAAAATCAAAAAACCAAGATCATGCTATTACCCAACCACTATAATTGCGGAGAGCGATCACCACCAAAAGCGTAGTTCTTATCAGGATTAAAGATTAGCACCTTTTGAAGATTAACCGTTCGCAGGGAACGTAATTTCCCACCATAATCAATCAACTACAAATCATCTTGATTTGGTTGCGATCAACAATCCTCCTCCATGAAAATCGCTTTCCTTTGAACCCTAGATTTTCAGACTAAGTTTTCTCCAAAACAAACCACCCTCAAAGATTCAGATGACCGCAACAATTAAGAATTGAGGGTTCGCAGGGACGAAATTCCCCAGACTAATTATTACAAGAGTTCACCTATTCTTGATTTGTCGAATCTGAATCTTTTTCCATTAACCTCTAAAAATTAACGAGAATTAACCATGAGACAGATTGCATTTTACGGTAAAGGCGGTATTGGTAAATCTACTACTTCTCAAAA
>JASJDB010000039.1 GCA_030065315.1 Xenococcaceae cyanobacterium MO_167.B52
CTTTCTGAATTGACCGATAGGGAATGACCGAAGGGAATACTTTAGTGCCTTTAGGGCTAAATTCTGCATTCTAAATTCCCACAAATTTAAAGTGTTGTATCTAAACAGGATTTAGTATAATTCCCCTAACTATTCCCGCTGCAAATAGTTAGATACTCCAGTTAATTTACCAAGGGCAATTTGAGGTTTTATAGCCAGTAAGAAAAAAGAATGGACAATCAGACGCCCAAATCTGAGGAAGAATGTGATTGGATTAGTGTACTTTTCCAGGGTTAACAGATAACTGTAAGTAGAGTGTTTGAGTTTGGCAGCTACATTACGGTTGGTAATAGCGGAAGGCTGGTGAACTACTGCTAGGTAATTGGTTATAGCAATCTGATGTCCTTGACTAGCATAGCGACGACAAAAATCGAAGTCTTCGTAGTAAAGGAAGTATTCTGGAGCGAACTGGGGGCAACTTGAAAAATTGCATAATTTAATTAGCAGACTACAACCGCTAATCCAATCGCAGGGTATATACTCTCTTTCTGGATGAGCGGAAAGTAAGTCAGTAGCAAAAATAGCACCCAGGTGAGGAATAAAACGACCGCCAGCAAACCAAATATCATGATCTGGTGTATAAATTAGGGTTCCGAGAAGAGAAATTTCTGGATGAGCGGTAAAAAATTCTGGTACCTTTTCTAAAGTATTTGAGAGTAGGTATGTGTCAGGATTAATTATCCAGACTATTCCCTGGGAGTCTTTTTGGTGGATCCAGTTTAATCCCAGATTACACGCCTTACCAAAACCGAGGTTAGTTTTAGCTTCTAAAATCTGGATGTTGTCATTATTTAGTTGTTTTAAGTCGTGGTCTTCTGGAGAGTTGTTAACAATAACAATTTGATAGGAAATCCTGTCCTGGGAAGGAAGAGATTGAATTAATCTAGCAATGAGAGAGGTGGAGTAATAGTTAACAGTTAGGAAGTAAATCAAATTTTTTTCTAGGATGGCAAAATTTACTGGAGAAGTTTTTTATCTTCGTTTCAAAGGCTTAAATATTTATATCTAAATAATTCTAGAGATATTTATCTTAATTTGATTTTAGGGTTGTTTTGATCAATTCTTTGATTACACTACAGCGATGCCATTTGCTCAAGAAAATACTTTTGATATACTCCTTTAGTAATTGTTTAACTAAAGTCATTTTGATGCGCTGGCGGGTGGTAACGGGAATAACTTGATAAGCGGGGTCACGGATTAGTTTCAGCCAAACCCGATAAATTTCCGACCAGGAATCCTTTTGGGCTAGATTATAACTTGTAGCTTGGTTGGGGTGAATGCGAAATGACGCTAGTTTCTCATCTATAAATGCTATTTTGTAGCGGGTCATAATGCGAAGCCACATTTCTAGATCCGGGTATTGTTTAAAGGATGGATCAAACAGACCAACTTGCTCAAATACTTCTGTGCGAATTAAAATATTTGTCGGCTCGCCGATTTTATTATGAGGATGTTTAAGAAGATTGGGATCTTGTAAGAGACTAAGACCAGGTTGAACAGGCTGCAAGTTACTCCAACCTTGATACAGATTTTCTGGAAAATGCTTTGGGTCTAATGGTTTTTGAGAAATTAGTTTGCGATCGCTGAATAGCAACCCTATTTGTTTGTCTTGTTCTGCAACTTCCACCATCTTAGTAATACAGTCTGGCTTGATCGCATCATCTTGAAATAAGAATTTAATATACTTGCCTTTTGCCTGTTTTATACAGTAATTCCAATTATTAACTAGACCGTATCTTGAATGGGTAAAAATTTTGCAGTTGGATAGTTGGCAAGATTTGATCAGAGTGACACTTTTATCTGTTGAATCATCGTCAGAAACGATAATTTCTAAGTTGGGATATGTAATTTGCTCAATACTATTGAGCATCACCTGGATAAATTCTGCACCGTTATAGACAGGAATAGAAAGGCTAACCAGTGGAAATTGAGCCATAGTATGGATTTTAAGAAATTTTTTTAGTGAAATAATTGAGGATTTTTTGGATTGCTCTGTTTATTTGCTGGATTCTTTCTGGTACTTCTATTTCCAGGAAATATCTAGAAAAAATGACTCTAGTTAGTATTCTTTTGGGTGGAGGGAAAATCGTTGATTCGATCAATTTTAATTGCTCAGCAGAAACGGCTAATTCCGGAGGAGTAAACTGAGCGTCTAACCCGATCAACTGCTTTGGTAGTTGAAAAGAATTGTTAATTCCTCTCTCAATTTGTACAAGCAGAGATGGTCGCACTAATCCGGCAGCAACATCTTGGCGAATGCTATTGACTGATAAATATTTTTCAGCGATCGCTGCTTGTAGTTGAGCAAACCACACTATTCCACTGGGAGCAAAGCAGGAATACCAAGGGCGATCAGCGATGGATTGAGAATCAATCACTTTCGCTGCTGGGTTTTCTGAGAAAAGAACTGGTGACCATTCAGGAGGTAAGAGACTGAGATCTAAGTCATCAAAGTTAGCAAGCTTCCCATATTCTTGCTCTGCTAATTTTATAAGTTTTTGCCCTAATTGCTCACTATCTACAGCTCCATGATTCACCAGAAAAAACTGTAGTTTTCCTAAAGATTCTCTGCGCCCAGCCTGAAGACAAGTTAGGCTTTCTTGCTCGAAAAGTTCACTAATATTTCCCTGTAAGATATGATTACCATCTAGATATAAGGTTTTACCTTGGGGTACTGGGTTCTGGAAGATCCATAATTTGGCTGCAAGGGGAAGGGCAACTTCTTTTTTCACTTGCCAACTTGGGGGAAAATCTAAATTGAGACTAGAGGCAAAAATTAGCTTAAATTTCCTCTGGCAATTACTTTCTAGGGCATATTTGAGTACACACCTGTGACTTTGTCCCAGTTTTAGGTCGTCGATCAAAATTCGATGTAATCTAGAATCCACTCTAATCCATTATTTAAAATCTAGTTGAAAATATACCTTAAGAAGTAGGGATGTATATGCCTTTTGGCAATTTCCCTCAATAATTCTGTACGTTTGAGAAATCCAGCCTTAATAGTCTTGACTAGCCAATGACTCCAAAATTCAGTGAGGGGATGTTGGGGATTTTTCCAGGGTTGAGAAGCAACATGACTAAAATGAACTAACTTTGTATCTTCCCTGAGAATATTGAAATGATTCCAAGCACTATCAAGCAGTTGAATTTCCTCTTCATCCATCCACTTGAGCCACATAAAGTCTCGGTAATGAATTTTTCCAGGTTCGAGGGTTACATCGTTAGGAACTACATTGTTAAATAGAGTTTGGGGATTCCAGGCTTTGAGTTTGGCACAGTTAAGCACCATAACGCTAGTTTCATTGCGTTTGGGGACAGGTTTAGCACCAAAAGTGCCAAACAAATCTCGAACTAAAGCTAGGGTATGCTGGTCATCAAGGCTATCAACCAACAGTTGCAAATCGGAGAGAACAACCTGATCGGCATCTAAATAAATAGCTTTTCCTTCATAATTAAACATACTGGGAACACCAAAACGGACAAAGCCAAATTTGGTTCCGCCTAATCGTCTTTCAATCTGTCTAACACAGCGTATATCGACCTCATTAGTCGTATGATAGCGAATGGAAAACTCTAATACTCTCTGGGGTATAAACTGACTTTCTTCAGTCCCAATCACAACTTTAATCATTACTCCTAGAGATTTTTAATTTCTTTTAATACCGATTCAGTTAGTATTTTTCCCCTCAAGACATCATACTGATATCCCACTCTATGGTAACCAACAATTGGTGATAAATTAAAAACGTTAATTCCTTTACTACGCAAAAAATCTTGAACGACCAATGTTCCCAAAACATAATCATCATAACTTCGCTGAGCATCTATTTTACCAATACCATTTTTATCGTAAGACCCATAGTGTTCCCCACCTAGGGTACAGCTATCACAGCCAATGACAAAAATATTTTTGGCTCCCATAATCCAACATAACTGCAAAGCCGGATGAAGAGCACAACCTTCGGGAGTGTAGTAAAGGTGATCAGTTTCTTTAGTCAGCGACCAGATATTTTCCATATCTAGTGAACGGTCATAGCAATAGAAATAGGGATGATCCCACTCAATTTTTTCAACTCTATAGCGACTACTTGGTTTAACAATTGGATACTTGATATTTTTAAAGTATTCATGATACGGGGCTTCTACTCTCTCTGCCGATTGAGCATATATTTGATTGTGCATTAGGGCGATGGGCGTAATTGCCGGATGCATTTTATAAGCATCGTTAAGTGAAAGACAAATTTTGTCTTGCAAAAATTCCAACGGAAAAATATTAGTCGTTGGTCCTGAACCAACAATATAAATATCTTGATTTTGGAAAACATCTCTCAATTCGCGGAGCCTCATTGACCGTCTCTTAATTTTGTATAACCCTTGGCTAAAAATACTACATCTTGACTTGTTGTGTCACCAATACTGTAAAATTCTTCAGAAATAAGGTTGATTATGATGAAAAAAACAGGTCAAATGCTTTTACCTTCTAACTCTTTTCTTGAAAAATGACCCAAAAAATTCTTATTTGGAAAATTAAATCTAATAACTTGACCAGAGCCAGCTTTAGATACAGATGCTTACTTCCGTTACACTACCTTAGCAGCTTGGGATATAAATCAATAATTTACTCTAAAAATGAAGTAGTTAACTTTACTCCAAATACAATAGCTATTATTTTTGTCAAGACGTTTGGCAATCATGATTTAGAAACTGCTTATCAGGCTCAAAGGTTAGGAATACCAGTTTTTTTTGATCTTTGCGACAATATATTTTTCAAGAACTATCCTTCTACGGCGGTAGTTCATCCTAGAGACGTATTTAAACAAATTGCTAAAATTTCATCTGCTTTAGTTACCACAGGTGAAGAGTTACAAAAAACAATTGAACATCAAATTCTTGAGGCAAAACCAGTCATAGTTATTCAAGATGGAGTAGAAAAAAAAGCAGACTTAGCTGCATTTCGTCAAATTGTCAAGCAGAAAAAAAGCTTAAATATATTTTCAAAAATATTAGTCAAGTTTAAAACATTACCAATATTAAATACTAAGAGTAAAGTAAATAATCCAAATACTGTTAAACAAATTATTTGGTTTGGCAAACATGGGAATCCTCCCAATCTAGGGATGCTAGGAATTAAGGAAATAGCAGAATCTCTCACCAAGCTATCTAAGTCTTTTTCATTTCAGCTATTGGTAGTGAGTAATAACTATGAAAAATACCGTCAACATATCTTACCTCTCCCTTTTAAAACCAGTTATGCTGAATGGACTACAACTAATATTTATGATTATATTAAGCAGAGTAGCCTTACTGTAATCCCTAGTAGTACTGATAATTTCAATATTTGCAAATCTCCTAATAGAGCAATTCTTTCATTATCATTAGGGATTCCAGTTGTTGCTACAAAAACTCCAGCTTTAGATCCGTTTAAAGATTGCGTTTTATTTGAAGATTGGGAAACAAATATTCAAGCTTATTTAACTAACCCTCATCTAGTGGGAAAGCATATTGATCGCGCTCAAGAAATCATCAATCAAAATTACAGTGGTGAGGTGGTTGCCCAAAAATGGGCCAGCGTTATTGAAAATGTTATTAGCAAGTCATAAAAATATGCCTAAAGAAAAAGTATCTATTCTCATCCTTCTCGATTTAATACAGGATTTAGATATAGTAACACCATTATTTAAAAAATCATTAACTAGAGATGATCTATCTATACAAGTGTGTGTAACTGATTGGTTAGCTAAGCAATCACCTCGTGTTGAACAAACTTTAAAAAACTTAAATATTAACTATTTTATTGTTAAACAAAAATTAGTTATGGAAGGAAGTAAACCAAGTTTAAATGGGTTTGAAGTATTAGTAACAGCTTCAGAAACTACTGCTGTACCCCATAAATCTGCCCATATTCTCACTCAACGTTTTAATGAAACTGGATTAAAAACATACACCCTACAACATGGGTTTGAAAATATTGGGTTAACTTATTTTGATGAAATTCATACGCCAGATTCAATTAATTTTGCTTCACAAAAAATCCTGATTTGGGGTAATCTTGACTCCTTATCTCCTAAAGCCTTACCCGAAATTAGGGAACGTTGTATTCCTGTAGGTTGTCCTAAAGAGATACCTCCTAAGCCACCTCAAATTAACATTCCTGGGAATCGTGAATATCTCATTGGTATTTTTGAAAATTTGCACTGGCATCGTTATGATGATCGCTACAGAAATTTATTTTTAGAACATCTTGAAAAAGTAGCTTTAACTTTTCCCAATACTACTTTTTTAGTAAAACCTCATCATGCTGGACAATGGTTAACAAAAATATATCAAGGACAAATCCCAACTGTAGAAAATCTGGTAATAGCTGATCCTAAAAAAATCGAATGGGAGGCTTACACAGCACCTGTATTAATTAACTATGCTGACGGTATAATTACCACACCTTCCACTGTAGCCCTTGATGCAGCAATGGCAAATTGTCCTGTTAGTATTGTTAGCTGCGGACTGAATTTACAACGCTATAATCCTTTAACTTTATTAAATACTCTAGAAGATTGGCTTGAATTTACGCAAAAGATTCAACAAGAAGAAACAAGAGCTTTTATTCAAGATTTCGGCAGTCAATTTATTCATAAAAATATCCTCTTAGAGGATGCTGCTACAAAAATTTTCAACTTAATAGTAAAAGATATCGTAGAAACAAGAAATCAAATGATTTTTCCCAAAACTAATGTATATCCTCCCTTGCAAGAAATCAAATTCCTAGAAAGCATTCCCTTTGACTATAAATTTAGAGGTATAAATCAGAAAGATTTTCTTAATCGCCTCACCATAGAACGCAACTTATTCATCGCAGATACTATTCCCTCAAATCTAAAAAAGAAAGTAATTTCTCTAATTGTTTTAGTAAATAAAAAACCGACAATTGCTCTGGAAAAAACCATTAAACTATGGGCATTACAAAGTTGTCCTTGTATTGATTGTATCTTAGTTCCCCTAGAAGATGTTACCCAGAAATGTCTGAATAATTGGATTGTTACCCACAATTATCCTCTAAAAATTCGAGTTTGGTCCGATCCTATTATTGAGTGGCAGCAATTAAAAGATCAAAGTGACTTTATTGTATTTACTCGTCCTGGTAATTTATTATCTCCTAGTTTAGCGACTCAAATAAAGTTGATTGAATTGTCTGACCAACCTGATATATTGGTTTGGAATGTACAACAATCAATCTCCGATTATGAGAATCTATCAGACAATCAATATCAGTTTTTACGCAAACCTGATTTAGAAATACATACACTGCGACATCATAATTATATCGGTACAGACTTTGCAGTTAAACCTTCTCTTGCTGCTGCCTATCCTTATGATATTTTTGAACATATCATCTATAATAGTGCACATTTATTTCATATTTGGTTGTCTGACCAACCTGAGCTTAAATGGTACACATATCCTGAATTTTTTAGCCTCAGAACATTTTCCAATAGATCTGCTAAAGCATCTAAATTATTCCAGCCTTTTACAGCCATATACAAAGAATTATTTCATCAGATAACAGAAGAATTTTCTCTAGAAATTCGTGAAGACGAAAATTTACCATACCTACTTAAACCTCAACATCAAGCAGAAAGTATTAGTGTTGTTATTTGTTTTCGTGATCGAGCAGATTTGACTTGTCGTTGCTTAAACTCAATTTTTCAACAAAAACTTTCGGCAAATTTGGAAATTATTTTAGTTAATAATCAATCTAATGCTAATACTTTAGAAGAGCTAAATACATACCTTCAAAATTATCACCAACAATATAATATAAAAATTATTGATTATAATTTTCCCTTTAATCATAGTCGTCAGTGTAATTTAGGGGTAGAAGCAAGTAATGGAGAGGTAATTGTTTTCTTAAATAATGACGCAGAGATTGTCGCCGAATCAGCGTTGGCAGATATGGCTGCCTGGGCTTTGGTTGATGGGATAGCAACGGTCGGATGTAGGATTACTAGTCATAATCATCAATATCTATGTGCTGGAATTAAAGCAAGGGAATCTTGTAGTCCTAAAAATTACAATTTTATCTGTGAATCAAAAGATTGGCAATATGCATTTATTGTGCGGGAAGCCTATGGGAATACTTTTGCTTGTGCTGCCATTTCTCGTAAAAACTATCATCTGATGGGTAGTTTAAATGAAATACAGTTTCCTATTGGTTTTAATGATGTCGAATTTTTACTAAGAAGCCGTCAGGCTGGTTTTACTAATATCTATTTAGGATATCTTGAAATTCTGCATAATCCAGGAACTTCCCGAGGACGTTCTGATGAATCGGTGCAATCAATCAAGTTACGGTGCGATTTTCCTGAAACCTCGATTGCTGGAATTTTACACTTAGAACAAGATGACTACTTAACAAATCAATCGCTTCATAGCAAGTCAATCAAAAAATTAAGGATGGAAATTGAGGCAATGAAAAGTTCTAAATTTTGGAAACTTAGAGAAAAATGGTTTACATTCAAGAATTTTTTGGGTATAAGTACTGATTAGCTATAGGTCTAGATGAGCATGAGACATGAATGGAGGAACAACTAATGGGTGAGCCTGTAAGAGTATATGTAGGGACAGATAGAAGTCAACTACTAGCAGTAAAAGTGTTAGAACATTCTATCAAAAGACATACTAAACTACCTGTAGAAGTTTACCCTATGCTAGATCTTCCCATTAGAAAGCCTAAAGATCCTCGTAATTGGCAACGTACTGGTTTTTCTTTTAGTCGTTTTTGTATTCCCGAATTAGCTGGATATTCTGGCAAGGCAATTTATATGGATGCTGATATGCTGGTATTCAAGGACATTGCTTCTCTGTGGAATATTCCTTTTAATGGAGCAAAGGTAGTGATTCAAGAAGATATTCCTCTGGAGCATCAGAGTAGAGGAAAGGAAGGTGGACCAGTAAAAAGAATCAAGCAATGTGCTGTGATGCTGCTAGATTGTGATAAATTACCCTGGAAAATTGATGAAATTATTGATGATTTAGATCGGGGTAAGTATAACTATGAAAGATTAATGTTTGACTTATGTATTCTTGAGGAAACCGGAATTAGCTATACTATTCCTTTTAAATGGAATAGTCTTGAACATTACGATCAAGAAACTTGTTTAATCCATTATACAGATATGTCAACTCAGCCTTGGGTATTTAGTCAAAATCAATATGGATATCTCTGGTTAAATGAATTAAGATTAATGCTAAATAATGGCTTTCTGAAGCTTAAAGATGTAGAAGAAGAAATAAATTTAGGTTATTTTCGCCCTTCTCTAATTAGAGACATTAGATATAGTCAATTGATTCCCAATTTTTTGCAAAAACCTTTCCAACAAGCTAATAAATTATTGGATAAGCAAAATAATTATAAACCTCATCAAGAAGTTTACGCGCTTAAAAAGATAAGAGAAGAGGCAATGAAAACACATAGGAGAGACCTAGTTAAGTGAAGTTTACTGTAATGAGAAAAAAAAGTAGTAATAAACTTAAAGTACTAGTATTTACTGACCACTTCAATGCAACTTACTACTTGGCATTCCATTACCCTTTAATTTCTTTGCAAAAGCAAGGTAAATTAGAGTTTATCGCATTTTCCCAAGAAGATATACGAGGGAAAATCAAGAGAAATATAAATAACATCACATCAATAATCAAAAAAATATTAATTGAAATAAATCCAGCTACAGTATTTTTTAACAGATATGGATTACCCTACGGAGATTTAATATTAGATGAATGTCGTAAACAAAAAATAAAAACAGTTTATTTTATTGATGATGATTTATTGCATATACCTAAAAATCTCCACCCAATTATTAAAACTAAACATGGAGCCAAGGAAGTTGTTGCTGCCAGAAAATACTTATTAGAAAATGTTGATTTAATTTGGATATCAACTGAATATCTAAGAAATAAAATTCAACATATATTCCCTAGTCAAAACTGTATCTCTGGTAATTATCCACCTTATCTAGATTTCTTAATAGATCGACCACATAGGAAAAAAAAATCACCAGAATTGTTCACATTCGGTTATATGGGGTCAAAAGGACATAACCGTGATTTAGAGCTGATTAGTGATGCGATTAGTCAAATACTAAATCAATATCCTCAAACCCGATTTGAAACTTTTGGTACAGTAGCGATGCCTGAAACACTGTTTGACTTTCGTAGTCGCGTAACCTCATACAAAGTAATTACGAAATATCAGGATTTTCTTAAATTTCTTTATCAACTTAATTGGGATATAGGTTTAGCTCCTTTAGAGGATAATGTGTTTAACTTTTGTAAATCTCCTGTTAAATATTTAGAATATACAGCTAGCAAGATACCTATCATTGCTAGTAATAGTCTTGTTTATAATCAGACTATAAACTCCTATAATGGGGTCTTAGTAGAGCCGAAACAATGGTACGAAAAAATCAAATTTTTTGTTGATAACCCAGATATCAAAGATAATTTTGTTCAACAAGCACAAATAACTTGTAGAGAGAAATTTTCTCTCCAATCAACGGAAAAACAAATTCTGAATATAGTTCAATTATAGGATTGTATAAATTATTGATGTTAAATAACTGCTTATGAATTCAGATGCCAAATAAATTATTCAAAAAAAACAAACCAGAAATTATTTACACTGTAGAAAGTGAAATTCGTCATCCTTGGCGTTTACTTGGAGAAATGTTAGGAGATGTTATAGCTTCTCGTGAACTAGCATGGCGTTTGCTCGTACGCAATATTAAAGCACAGTACCGTCAATCTTTTCTTGGTATATTTTGGGCTTTGATTCCTCCCGCTTTAACTGCAATAGGTTGTACATTTGCGAGTAATGCGGGAATCATTAATATAGGAAATACCGATATACCCTATCCTGCTTATGTAATGCTTGGTACAACTCTCTGGCAAACTTTTCTTGATGCTTTTAATGGACCAGGTATAGCTTTTAAAAGTTCTCGTTCCCTATTAACCCAAATAAAATTTCCCCACGAAGCTATTATCATATCTCAATTAGGGCAGACTTTCTTTAATTTGTTAGTCAAGCTAATATTTGTTGTCTTGATATTCTTGGTTTTTCAAGTTCCTGTCAGTTGGATGATAATTTTTTCACCTTTTACATTTTTAAGTCTAATTTTATTAGGAACAGCAATTGGTTTATTACTTATTCCCATCACTAATCTTATTAAAGATGTTGCTAATTCACTACAGGTAGTAATTTTAGTTTGGTTTTTTATTACCCCGGTTGCTTTTCCTGTACCTAATGAAGGTATTATGTCTATCATGGTTAAGCTAAATCCTGTCACACCTCTACTTGTAACAGCAAGAGAATTGGTAACAACAGGGGAAATTTCTTATTCTGTAGCTTTTGTGCTGGTGAGCTTATTATCCTTATTGATGTTATTAATCGGATGGTTAGTTTTTCGTTTATCTATGCCCTTTTTAATAGAGAGAGTTAGTTGATTATTAACAAAATGACTATCAATTTAATTCAAGAAAATACCCAAGAATCTATTTGGGAGGATAATAAGACTATTTTATCAGTACAAAATGTCTCGAAGAAATTCTGTAGAAGCCTCAAGAGAGCTTATATTTATGGACTTAAAGATATCACATCTCAATTGTTAGGTAAATCTAGAAAGAGTAATTGTTTGAGAAAAGATGAATTTTGGGCACTTAGTGATATTAATTTACAATTAAAGAGAGGCGAATCTGTCGGTTTAATTGGTGTAAATGGTAGTGGTAAAACTACTTTAATGAGAATTATTGCTGGTATTCTCAAACCAGATAATGGCTCGATTAAGGTTAAAGGTAGATTAGCTAGTTTAAGTGTTTTAGGAGCAGGATTTAATCCAATTCTTAGTGGACGTGAGAATGTCTATATTAATATGGCTATCTTAGGTTTATCTAAACAGGAAATTGACAAGAATTTTCAAAATGTTCTTGATTTTGCTGAAATTTGGGATGCTATTGATGCACCAGTGAGAACCTATAGTTCGGGAATGAAGGCTAGATTAGGGTTCGCTTGTGCTATATATACTAATCCTGACATCATGCTTATTGATGAGGTTCTAGCTGTAGGAGATTTTAGCTTCCGTCAAAAGTGTTATCGTAAGCTATCAGAATTACGACAAAATGGAGTTTCTTTTGTTTTAGTATCTCATGCTGCTTCAGCAATTTTATCAACCTGTAATTCGGCAATTTATCTACACAAAGGGAAAGTTGTCATGACAGGAAAAGCTAAATTAGTCATCAAGAGATATGAAGAAGATTTAGCAGTTAATAAAGGGAAGAAAATTACAGTCAATCCTGGACAAATGGCCTTTCCAGAAAAATTAAAAAATAAAAATTTAGATACAAAATTACAAATTATTACTATCTCATTGAGGGATAGCAAAGGAAACTTAATCGAAAGATTAACTACAGGCAAAGGAGCTTATATTTGTGTCGAGTGTGAATGTTATACCCCTTTAAAGGATGCTAGTCTAAATTTGATTATTAGAAGTATATCAGAACAAAACAATTGCTGTCTTTGGCTTAAAAGTTGTAATGATATGGGATTTATTGATATTAATCCAGGTTGTTTTGTCTTCAAAATGAAACTTCCTTACTGTGGATTAATTACTGGAGTTTATTCCATTAAACTCAATTTAAGCCATAATGGTACATATTATACAATTTTAGATGCCGTTGAATCTTTTAAGTTTCAGGTAGATGGAATTGATAATATGAGTCAATGTTCTTATTATCAACCAAGATCGTGGGAGTTTGAAAGTAGGTAGTGATTCCCATGTAGTGAACAATAAGGTCAACTGGAGGCTATAAGTTCCTTCCTACAAAAAACCAGGTCAATATATCCCCGTTTTTTTACGAGTATATCTATGACTTTATTCTGAGCCAGCTCCAGTCTTCCTCTTTTATGAAGGATATACATAAAATAACCCTGATCTTGAAATAGCTTCAAGACTTTCTCTGGAACAAAACCTAGCTCGCACATACTACTTGGTGCATACTCCAAAGCGACTACTGCATCTGGATTGGCAGCTAATGTTTGTTGCATACCCAAACACACAGGCAATTCATAGCCCTGTACATCAATCTTGATAAATTTGACTGCTGAATTAGGCGCTTCAGATTCCACAAAACTGTCAATACACCACATTGGTACCACATAGATTTTACTCAAATCGACCCCAGATTTTTTATATTTCTGAGTAAGAATTCGGTGATCTCCATGATGTTGTTCATTATGCCAAAGTTCTACAGTTCCATTTTTAGCTCCCAACGCTGCATGAATGGGAATGATTTTTCCTTTTGCTTTACGGTTTTTTATCATTTCCTTTAAGGCGATCAAGTTAGCTCGATCTGGTTCAAAAGCATAGACCTTGAAACCAGGAGTTCGAGCTTTTGAAAACATGATTGAGGTATAGCCAATGTTTGCTCCAATATCTAATATATTTCCCCCTTTAAATATCTCTGGTGATTTTTTAATTAATCCGAAAAAAGGATCTTCAAAATACTTTTTGTAGAGAAAGTAAGAAAATAAAAATAACTTCTTAAACCAGAAGCTTTCCAGCAAGCCAGTCTTCTTAAAGAGACGATAAATTATGAGAAAAGTATTTTGTATAAACTGCATATTTTCGATTTAATTAATTTAAGTGTTGATCAATCTCTTCAGGTTTTAAAAACTACTAAACTACATCGTTATCTTTAATATTCCTATATTTTCCTCAATGAAAAATTTATTGGGGAACTGCGAGAACATTTATTCCCCCACCCTGAGGACAGATTTTTTCTATCGTCTCCTTTACCATCGGAATTTCTCTTCCAGAAGTTAGGTGTTCGAGTCGATATTGAGCAGCCTTAAGTTCAGCTAGCAACTCTTCCAGCTGTCGTTTCTCTTCCTGAACATGGGGAGCAATCTCAAGTACTATCTTGGGCTTATAACGTAAAAGTGTCTTTTTGGCCCCCTTGAGAACAGCTAGTTCGTATCCATCCACATCTAACTTAATAAGCTCAATTCTCTTCTGGGGATTCTTCTCAAAATATGCATCAAGCGATATCCCTTGCACACTATCAGTAGCCATCATTCTTCCCTTATGCTGTGGGTGAGTCAACTCATCCTCTTTCTCCGCCAAATTCCAACTCGAATATACAAAAGCCGGAGGTTCTTTTTCCTCTTCTAGTAAAATTATCTGCTCAGTCCTAACCCGATTAAGCAAATGAGGGTTTAAAGATAAATTCTTCTGTAACTTATCATAAGCCCATGCAGTTGGTTCAAAAGCAATGACATGCCCAGAAACTCCCACATATCGTCCTAAGGGAAGCGTTATTGCGCCAATGTTAGCACCGATATCTACAACAACATCTCCCGGCTTGACAATACGCTTTAGTGCCTTGATTGTTTCTGGCTCGTAAACTTCTAAATAAACGGCAAGATCTATACCTTCTTTTAAATCGAGAGACCAAGATAAACCTTGACGATGTACTCTAGTAATTGATGAAAGTCCAAATATTGCCCTAACACCAACAATCGATTTACTAATCAATCGAGCAATTGAGATTTTTTTCTCAGTCGAGAGTCTCATCTCTATATCCCTTTTTTTCCAAGACAACTAAAATACGGAATGCTAAGATACGACTCATAAATGAGAGGGCATTCTCCAAAGCGAGAACAGGCTTTAGTAAAGCCATTGGCAGCAAAGAAGGACGATCAAATCCTCCACTTAGTAGATAAGCAAAAAATGCCATGCGACGATTATAAACCTTAGTAAATTGTGGATAATTCTTTTTGAATGAATTGAACTTTCGTTCAAATAATATGGTGGCAAATGCCTGATTAGCGTCGAATGGCTTCCGGTCCACCGCTGGTTCAACCCATAGCAACGGATCTTGTTTAAAATCTACTAGTTCTGGATGCAGAAAATGATAGACTGGCCACGACGCTAGAGAAATATATGGCTCCATAATAGCTATTCTGCCCCCGGGGCGAAGCACTCGTAAAGCTTCATTAAAAAAGAGAGTTACATTTTCAACATGATGTAGGACATCAAACATTACGATGTTATTAAAACTTTGATTAGCAAATGGCAAATCTTGAGCATCAGCAACTACATCTATCCACGGCAAGGGAACTATATCAGTGGAAGTTACATTAGGGGCAAATTCTTTGAAATTACCACTGCCTCCGCCCAGTTCTAATGTATTTCCTGGCACCATTTGTGCAGCTATTTCTTTGTACCAACCAGTGTACAATGCCCGGAGAATTGTCTTTTTTTTCCATATAGCTTGGTGTTGCCACAGAATTTCTTCTGACATCTTTTATTACTTTAAGTTGATGGTAATGTTATCAAAACTACAACAGTTTTAGACAAACTTTATTTTTTTCGCTGCGTAAAGACACATTTTAAAAAGAATTAAACCTTCCTTGAAATGATGAATATTAGAGCTTCCGTAAGTTCTTGGTACATATCTTACTGGTATGTCCTTAATTTGCAGTCCCAGTTTAGCAGCACCGAAGAGAAGGTCAAAGTCTCCAAATGGATCGAATTCGCCAAAGTAAGAGCGATTGCCAGCTATTCGCAGATAATTTTTTCTAGAAATTGCTTTGGTGCCACAAAGTGAATCTTTAATCTTAGTATTCAATAGATAAGAAAGCAGCCAGGCAAAAAATCGATTTGCTATCCGGTTAAGCCAGGGCATTGCTTTTCTACTCACTGGGTAGATTAGTCGGCAACCATTAGCAAATTCACAGCTACTAGAGGCTACTGCTTGGAAAAAATACACCAAGTCTTCTGGCCTAACAGTCAAGTCAGAATCCAGAATTATCAGAATATCCCCTGTCGCCATGGCAAAACCTTCACGAACTGCGTCTCCCTTACCCTTGCCAGTTTGCTGGGCGATCTTAATATCCCACTGCTGGTCATATTTAACTTGAACTCTTTGAATTTCTTCCCATGTGTTATCAGTTGAATGTCCCTCGATAAAGATTATTTCTGTGTGCTTCCCTAACTTTGGCATTTGGGTTAGGCAGCCTTCAATGTTGCCCGCTTCATTTCGAGCTGGGATAATAACTGAGCAGGTCATGTTTTGAATATTTCGCTGGGCATCAATATTATTAGGTCGGATTCTGGCAACAATATGCTCAGTCAAGCAGAGATTATTAAAAACTGGTAAAGGGGCCAATATCTTATTGCAGAGCCAAGACAGTAAAGGAAAGCGCTTAGGAAATAACATGCGCTTTGTATGAGAGATAACTTCAAATCCTTCCAGGTTAAGTAAATTCTCAATATCTTCAAAACATAGCCAGTTAAGGGAGTGTATAGGCATTCTTTGTCTAAGTAGAGTAGCCAAATTCAGAATGATTTCCCAGGCTGGATTATGAAAAGTCAATATAACTCTAGTGGAAGGCTTACAAACTTTGTGAAGGTTTGACAGAACTCTCTGAATATTCTTGACATAGCTAACTGTATTGGCAAGCAGCACATATTCAAAAACTTGATGGGAGCGGAAATATTCTGCATCCTCTAAGCAAAAGTCTAGTTCTGGAAATTTTTGCCTAGCTATCTCGATTGCTTGAGAATTAACATCAATTCCCAAACCATATTTAGGATTGAGACAAACGAGCAAGTCACCCATTCCTGAACCTACTTCCAAGATTTGTGAATTCGGTGTAATCAGGAATTGATAAAATTTTTCTATATCTCGATAATAGTAGAGATTGCACTTTCTCCATTTTTCTAGAGTCATAATTTCTACAACAGTCTACTGATTAAATTTATTTAGAAAAGCATATCAGGCTCTTTCCTATTTATCAATATGGTGATAAATAAAACGGCGTTGCTGAGCGTGACAATGCTAGAATTCAACAAATTCAAAGTAAGATTTTATCGTTTATCTGTGCATTAAAAAATAGGCATTTACCAACCCTACAAAATCTAGTGTTTTACACTTAATGTCGCTTGGATAGAAAATATAGTCGTATAGTTACATATAGAATCTGAATTTTCTCTTTTTTATTCAAATAAACAGTTTTAACATCAGGTAAAGACTTAACAAAATGAACTTCTTGTTTTAAATTATAGTAGCAATAACTAAGACAAATTTTATCAATATTAAAGATTAAATAGCCTTTAAATGTCTGAGTAGTTGAATATTTTACTTGTTCATATTCAAGAAGTTTACCTCTGAAAGATATTCCTGAATCTTAAAATATTCTCTGCCGAATATTTTTGTTTAATGTATGTGTGAATCAAAATCGTTTGCCCAAGAAATTGCTCTCAAACTGGGCTTATTTTCAAGCAATTGAATCAGCTTTTGGTAACTAATAGCGTCTCTTGTCAAAATTTTACGACTAGGATAATCAATAGGATTAGTATTATTATCAAAGTAAAGGAAGCCAAAAAAATTATAACGATGAGCGTGAAGAAAATTAAGTCGACCTACTAAAAAAAAGCCAGAAAAATACCAGAAATAATTTTAATGATTTTAAAGTATATATTTTTTAAATTTCTTAAAGGATAATAAAAAACCGCAAAACAAGAAACCAAAAGTGAAGAAAATAGGATAATATTATATCGAGGAAAACCGAGATAAAAAAATTCTATATTAAGAAACTAAGTTAATCAAGGAAAGGAAAACAATCAATGCAATATTTATTGATAAAACTTAGCTACCATAATCGCTTCAGTTTTTTCATACTTCAGAGATCGCTTGGTTTATCTGGAACTAACTGAAGCGATTCTGCATAAAACAGGGGAGCCATATGTCTTAATTTCTGAAACCGACCACAAGCACCTACAATTCTTTGCTCTGCTGGGATTTTGGCAGAATCAATAACTAACCACATGCTCTTGTAATCTTTCAAATTGATTTTAGCGAAAATCGACTGACCAGGAGTGAGCTGAGAAAGTTTTTGAATTGAATCAGGTATTCCTTCTACCGAGCCGTATTTTCGCTGAAACTGTGTCAACCCTGTTTGAAAATCTTGCCAACGGATAGCTGGAACCTTTGTCGGCTGGCTGCTACTCTCGTCTAACAAATGGATAGAGGAGCCGCGACTGTTACGAAAATAGACAGTTTCTAAATTCTTAGGGCAAGCAATTTCCAAGAACTGGGGGCGATGGCTCAATGCTTTAGTGGTAATTGGTCCTAGTAAGAGCAACAAAGTCAGACCAATACCGATAGCTTCTAACACTTTGGAAAACTTGACAGTTTCGGAGATTGGAGCAAGGATCTGCTGATCGAATTTTCGGCAGATCCAGAGCAACCCTAGAGATGGATACAGAGACAGCCATGGGATTGTTGCTGCATAGATCCTAATTCCCCCATCCCAAGGTGGGGCAAAGGGAACAGATGCAATAATACCAATAGCTCCTAGCAGCAATAGAGAAGCTATCGAAGAGGAACGTTGGCGAAGGCAAGCCAGGAGAGAAATTAAACTCAAAAGCTGAGCAATCAAGCTGGCAGAGGTACTCCTGAAAAAAGAGAACAGAAAATTGCTGAAGAGAAATTGCTGCCAGGCACGTATCATGCTGCTGACGAGGGTAAGGGGATGAGCGCGAAAAGCAGCAAATGCCAACTGATAGATACGCTGCGCCTGTTTTGCTTCCTCCAGCATCATTATTTCTGGATGATCTGTGCGCACAGTCTGCCAATTTCCCCCGACGGTTAACCCATAGAAGACATAGGAAAAATTACCATTCATCATTGTCCCCGGTCTGCCGATCACTTTAAAAACCAAGGAATTGATGAGGAAAGCCAATAGAACGGCACTGAATCCGGTTAAGAGAAAGCCAAAGGAAATGCGCGCATTTCCGCGAAATAGCCAAGTCCCCCAAATAATAATAGCTGGCAGTATAAAAAATGCGCCTGCTCTAGCGTTTAATGCCAGCGCCAGCAGGAAAATTCCAAACAGACAAGGTCTAGCCCGTCTGTTAACGGCTCCACGCCACAGAGCTGCAGTTCCTAGCGCCCCTAGTGTCAGTCCCAGGTTCTCTGTCATCGTCGTTCCTAAGAATGCGCGATCAAAGAAGAAGTTTGTAGAAAAAACAAGGGCACCAGCCAGAGGACCATGGCTGCGTCGCACTTCCCAGGCTAAGAGATAGCAAGCAACAGCAGTTACTAGACTAAGAATCGCTAGGGTAAGTTGAAGGTTCTGCTGCGTCAGTCCTAACACCGCAACTAACAACCCTTGAGATAGAGGTCTCCCACTAGCATCGACAGAGAGATTACCTCCTTCTAGGAGTCTCTGAACACTCATATAGTAGTTATTTGCATCACTGACGGGCAAAAGTCCGCTTAAGACCATAAAACTTGGACTAGCAGCACTCCTCCACAGAGACGAGAGTTGAGCGGCAAACAGCCAGAGTGCTACACTAAAACCTACCAGCCTCCCTACGTAACCCGAAAGACGGAAAGCAAAGTAAAGTAGCAAGATCGAAGCGAAGTAGGGAATGGTTGAATCGTCAGATGACAGTAAGGAGACGAGAGCATCAGGAATGCCGACAATGAGCGTGACCGAGTAAGCTAACAAGCCAACAACTAATAAAATAGCACTCCAACCTTCTTGGCGATTGAGTCTAAAGAAAAATTGATAAGTCATTGACAATTTCTAAATTGTTCAGCGTTTAATTCACTTTAGTTTAGACTAAACTCGTTCTGAAATAGTAGATTGTGAAATAATAGATATTAAATTTATTAAACTTGAAATTTAGTGATGGTTTATTGTCCACCAGTTAATACTAAGACGATCAATTTATGCTAAAAAAACAAGAAAATATTCATGTCTTATTCTGTACTCACTCCTTACCTCGTTCCTTCTGAAATAAATCATCAAAAAGCAGTCAATATAGGTGATGGATTTATTCTTAAATCTATTTTAAATTTATTAAATCCTTATCGTTGTCAATATGTTTTTACAACCAGAAAAAAATTGACAGATGAAAATATCAAAAATATAAACTCTACAAAAGCATTGATTTTAGCAGGTGCTAATCAATTAAATGATAATTTCTCAATTTTACCTGGAGCAGAGCAAAGTTTTATCGATAAAATTCAGGTTCCCATCATTCCCTTTGGTATTGGAATTTATGGAGTCGCGAGCAACAATAGTCAAATGTCTTTGTTGACTCAAGAAATACTAAAAAATATTCATACTAAAATTAAATATTCATCATGGCGGTGTAATTTAACCATTGATTATTTACAAGAATTTTTGCCGGAACTAAACCATAAAATTTTAATGACTGGTTGTCCAGTTATGTATAATCAGCAAATCTTAGGTCATAAGCAGTTTCAAGAAAAGTCTAAACTGATTATTGTTACAGTTACAGAAAGAGGAGATTTTTGGGAACGAGAAATAGAAACGATAAAATTTGTTAAAGAAAGGTTTCCTAATTCTCGCAAAATTCTATCTTTGCATCAAGACTTTGCTGTCTTAGGAGTTAAACAATACCCCAAAAAGAATATTCTCAGATTTTGGGATAGTGAACCTCAACTTGACTCTGAAATAATTAAGTTAAGAAAATATGCACAAGAAGTAGGTTTTAGGATATTTAAGCCCAAATCAGTAGAACAGTGCTGGAGATTGTATAATAAGTGTGATTTACATATAGGAAGTCGTGTTCATGCTCACTTGTACTTTCTCAGTCAAGCTAAAAAATCTTTTTTAACCTATGTAGATGATCGTTGTCTTGGTTTTGCCCAGACTCTTAATTTTCCTATATGTGATTTCACTAATATAGAAGATTATCTCGACTATAATTTTGAAATATATAGACAAAATTGTCAATTATCTTTTGAGAATATGAAGCAATTTCTATTTTATCTAAAAGAAGATCTACTTAAATAATATATAACCACTCCAAGATGATTGATTTATTTTGTTTGCAAAAATCATGAAAACAAATCAACCAAATATTAATGATTAGTTTTATTACGTTCCATGTAGATTTTGATAAAAATAAAATTAAACAAGATACTCCTTTAGATAAAGATAATTTTTATAATTATCACCTAACTTTGGAGTTAATGTTTAAGTCTATAGATTTTTTTCATGCACACAATAGAAAAATTATATTAACTGATGAAAATACAGATTTTTCTTTTTTATCATCTGATGTAGAAATTTGCCGTTCTCAGTTTGATAGTCATCAAGTCATGTATAGTCGCTTGATGTGTCAATATCAATTTTTACTCAGTCATGATTTTAAAACCGATCTTATTTTTTTGGATTCAGATATTTTAATTAATAGTGGCCTTGAAGATATTTTTTGGGAAGACTTTGCTGTGGGTTTAACTATAAGAGATTTTCCAGAAATGCCGATAAATGGGGGAGTTATTTACGTTAACAAAAGTTATCCAGAACAGGCTAAACTCTTCTTCTCCAAGTTACTAAACTCTTATCAAGAAAAGTATTTAGATAAATCTCAATGGTGGGGAGATCAGTATGCGATCGCTGATGTAGTTAAATATGAAAATTTAGCTAATAAAAAATCTGGTTTGCTAGAAGTAGATAATATCAAAATTTTATTACTAGAATGTCAAATGTATAATTTTTCTCCTGACTATGAATTTGAGGTGGATATATTTACTACTCATCCAAGTAAAGTAATTCACTTTAAGGGAGAACGAAAAAAATATATGGCTACTTACTGGAATTATAATTTTGCTAATTTCAGTAATGAGCAACTAAAAGATGTTATTAAGCAACTTCAAGATAATCGCTGTCAATTATTAAATGATATTAGCCAACTTAACCAAAAAAAATCGATATTAACAACTAAGCTATTGAGCGCAAGAAATGAACTAGAAGTAATGAAAAGTTCTAAATTTTGGAAACTAAGACAGCAGTGGTTTAAAATCAAAGATTTTTTTACACAAACGAGAAAGACTATATAATATGTCAACTAAAATGACATAAGCATCTTCCTCTATGTACTTAGCCAAACAAGACTATTTTCAACAAGTTAATGAATGCCTTAAGGTAAGTTCAGAAGCCATTGCTCGTACTTCAGAAACTTTAAATCCTATTCAAGTTGAACTGGCAATCCATTTGTTATCCACTTGTCGAGGTAAAGTTATTTTGGCAGGAGTGGGAAAATCCGGCTTAATTGCTCGTAAAATTGCTGCGACCTTAACTAGCACGGGTACTACTGCGGTGTATTTACATCCTGCTGATGCTTTACACGGTGATTTAGGTATAGTTACCCCTGCTGATGTAGCCATATTATTGAGTAATAGCGGGGAGACAGACGAGTTAGTGACAATGTTACCCTACTTGAAACAGAGGGCAATTCCAATTATTGCTATTGTTGGTAATATTCATTCGACTTTAGCCAAAAAAGCAGATGCGATTATTGATGCGTCAGTAGATCGAGAAGCTTGTCCCTTTAATCTAGCACCAACTACAAGTACGACCATTGCTTTGGTAATTGGTGATGCGTTGGCAATGACAGTAATGCGTTGTAAGGGTTTAACAACAGAGGATTTTGCCTTAAATCATCCAGCAGGACGTTTAGGGAAACGTCTGACTCTAAGGGTTAGTGATTTAATGCACGGAGGACAGGATAATCCTAAAATCTCCCCTGAAGCACCTTGGTTAGAGGTGATTACTAAGATTACTCAAGGAGGTTTAGGGGCTGTTAATGTTGTTGACAAACAAGGTAAGCTCTTAGGATTAATTACCGATGGAGATTTACGTCGTACATTTCAAAAAATTCAACCAACTCAATTAGGGGATATTGTTAGTAGTGCAATTATGACTATTAATCCAATTAGGGTGACACCGAATGAACTTGCTTATAATGCTTTACAGTTAATGGAAAATCGTCAATCACAAATTTCAGTTTTGCCAGTTACTGACGAGAACGATATTTGTCTTGGTTTGATTAGACTACATGACATTGTGAGGAGTGGTTTGTGAAGCAAATTTTAGCAGTGATTCCTGCTCGCTATCAATCTCAACGTTTTCCTGGTAAACCTTTAGTCAAAATTGGCGATCGCCCAATGATACAATGGGTTTATGAAGCTGCTAGAAGTTGCCCCTCATTTTCTGAAGTGATTGTAGCAACAGATGATCTCAGAATTGCTGAATGTGTACAAAATTTTGGTGGCAAAGTTGAAATGACCCGCGACGATCATCACTCAGGTACGGATCGAGTTGCTGAAGTAGCTCAACGCTATCCTGAAGTCATCGCTGTAGCTAATGTGCAAGGAGATCAGCCTTTTGTAACAGCAGAAATGTTGACACAGCTAGTTACTCCTTATCTTCAGGGGGAAATACCTGATATGACTACTCTTGCTTATCCCCTTAACCATGAAATGCACTATCAAGATCCTAATGCAGTTAAAGTTTTATGCGATCGCCATAACTATGCTATTTACTTTTCTCGCTCTTCAATTCCCTACTACCGAAATTCAGGAGAAGCCCCAGTTTTTCATCATCTTGGACTTTATGCTTTTCGGCAAGATTTTTTAAGAAAATACGCTCAATTAATGCCAACACCACTAGAACATTGTGAAGGTTTAGAGCAACTGCGTGTCATTGAACATGGATATAAAATTCAAGTTTGTTACACACAGTTTACCACTCTGGAAATTAATACTCCTGAAGATCTCATCCAAGCTCAATCCTTAATTGATAAAAATAGCATCCCCTAATTCAAACTAAAATTAACCTGACGTGAGTTCGACGAAATTCAAACCATTGAACGCTCTAGACAGTGGGACTTACAGTCTAGATACTCCAGAATAAGTGATGTCAATTAGTAAGTCTTAATGACCAAAAATTGGTGATCGCATACTCAGGGACTATGCGATCGCCAAGTGAATTCGACGAAAATAAAATTAGAGAGAAAAGAAAGCTCCTCAATGTAAACTCAGATGGGACTAAGAATACCGAGGATATCAGCTAGTTCGCGAGATGACATCAAGATTAGATATCACAAAGATATTTTGGGATGTAGATGACTTTTGTAATCAGTGGTCAAAACTGTGGCAACAGCAGAAGCAACTGCCCTCGATGAAAGATGAAAAACGTATTCTATTCCCGAATGTCATTGAGTGAGGTCATGACGATTGTTATTGCTTTCCACGGTTCAGGATTTCGGACGTTTAAACAATTTTATACTCTACAAGTATTGCCTCATTGGAAAAAAGCATTCCCGAATCTGGTAAGCTACAATCGCTTTGTAGAACTCATGCCTTGGTGCTTGATGTTGTTGTGCTGTTTTCTTAACACTTGTAAAGGAGAAGTAACAGGCATTAGCTTTGTTGACTCAACACCAATAGAAGTTTGTCATCCTTGTCGCAGTCGCTCGCACAAAGTATTTAAAGATATTGCTGGATGGGGTAAGAATTCTATGGGATGGCATTTTGGTTTTAAGCTTCATCTGATTATTAACGACCGAGGTGAATTGCTGGCTTTTAAACTCACTCCAGGTAATACTGACGACCGTAAACCAGTTCCAGAAATGACTCAAGGTATCTTCGGCAAATTATTTGGCGACCGTGGTTATATCTCTCAAGACCTATTCGAGAAACTCTATGAGCAACAACTCAAACTTATAACTCGATACAAAAAGAAGATGAAACAGAAATTAGTCAAACTAATTGACAAGATTCTTTTACGAAAAAGAGCCTTAATTGAGACTGTTAATGACCAACTGAAAAATATCTTTCGCTCTCGAGCATTCCAGACATCGGAGTATTTGGAATTTTCTGGTTAATCT
>JASJDB010000040.1 GCA_030065315.1 Xenococcaceae cyanobacterium MO_167.B52
TCGGTCAAGTCAGAAGAGGTAATCAGAATAATCTAGACAATCTCAAAGTGTATGGGTTGTGAAGGTAGAGAAGCTTATTTCTTGCACTTTATCAACTTTACCTGAAGACCAAACCATTGATTTATAAAGGTTTTAGACTTATTCAGCAAGTCCTAACTAGAGATTACCAAAACCTTTCTTTTTCTTTTTCTTCTTTTTCTTCTTAGTTTTTCCTTGATAACCACCCATTCCAGGCATTCCGCCCATTCCAGGCATTCCGCCCATTCCAGGCATTCCACCCATCCCAGGCATACCACCCATACCAGGCATTCCGCCCATTCCAGGCATTCCACCACTACCCATTTGCTGCATCATAGAGCGCATTCTAGTAAAGTCTGAAACTAATTTAGAAACATCTCTTTCCTGAAATCCCGAACCTTTTGCCACTCGGCGACGACGACTAGGGGATTGGGCTAATAATTGAGGTTCGGAACGCTCCTGCTTAGTCATAGAATTAATCATGGCTTCAGTACGTTTGAGTTGGGTTTCTCCCTTCTCTAAATCTGCACCACTAAGTTTATTCATCCCTGGAATTAGCTTGAGGATGCCACCAAGAGAACCCATATTCTTAAGTAAGCGCATCTGCTTCAGGAAATCATTAAAATCAAACCGCGCCTCCATGATTTTGGCTTGCATCTTAGCAGCATCAGCCAAATCAAACTCTTCTTGGGCTTTTTCTACTAGGGTGACAATATCCCCCATATTTAGAATACGAGATGCCAAGCGATCAGGGTAAAAGGGCTCTAAAGCTTCTACCTTTTCCCCTGTCCCCACAAACTTAATAGGTTGTCCCGATATTTGTCTAACGGATAAAGCAGCACCACCGCGACTGTCTCCATCTAATTTCGTCAGAATTGCCCCAGTAATACCAATTTGCTCATGAAAACTATAAGTCAGATTAGCAGCTTCTTGCCCAGTCATGGCATCTACCACTAACAAGACTTCATCAGGTTTGACCGTATCTTTGATTCGAGCCAATTCCCCCATCATTTCAGGGTCAATTTGGAGTCGTCCCGCCGTATCAATAATTACTGTATCTACTGCCATTTCCGTAGCTTTTGCCAAACCTTGACGGGCAATTTCTACAGGATCGGCATCTGTACCCATTTCAAAGACGGGTATATCAATTTGATTTCCTAGGGTTAATAACTGATCGATCGCAGCAGGACGATAAATGTCAGTACCAACCATTAAACAGCTACGTTTTTGTTTACGCAAATACAAGGCTAGTTTCGCTGTGGCGGTGGTTTTACCAGTACCTTGCAAACCCGCCATTAAGATTACAGTAGGAGGTTTATCCGCTTGAGCTAGAGGGACATTACTTTCCCCCATCACCTTAACTAGCTCATCATAGACAATCTTGATAAATTGTTGTTGGGGGTTAACTCCCGATAAAACTTCTGCGCCAAGAGCATTTTTTTCAACTTCCCCAATAAAACCCTTAACTACTTGCAAATTGACATCCGCACTTAATAAGGCACGACGAACTTCTGATAAAGCCTCTTGAATATTGGATTGAGTAATCTTATCTTGACCGCGCAGTTTTTTCCACGCATCTTCCAACTTGTCCGCTAGAGCATCAAACATAAAGCAATTTTTAGTGAAATTAATTTAATAACTAATTCTAAATCCTAACTCAAAGGAGTTATTGAGCGTGATCTCAATACTTCTGTTCAGTCTGGGTAAACTTATAAATGATTGGTTTTGCGATCGCAATTCAGTATAATCAAAGGAAATAAGTTAAGCAATAGTGATTATTCTGATTGTGTCAAAGTTATTGGTAAATATTGACTGAAATTGACAAAGTCTCTGTCTGTCGTAAAAATTTCATAATTTCTTCTATTTGCACTAGCACAGATTAAAAAGTCTGTATTTGCCCCTTGAACACGATTACGACGACAAATATTAAAATAGTCTGCTGCCAATTCGTAATCTTCTATATCTAATTTGAGATTGGGAAAAGCTTGAAGGTTGTTTCTTAATTTATCAAACTGTTCTTGGTATTTTATCCCAGAAAGAATTTCTTGTCTGACTGCACCGAGAAGAACTACTCGACCATCAACAATTAAGTTGTGAAGTTTGTTTATTATTGAGTCATTCTGTTGCTTTCTTTGTCGTCTTAATGATACTGACCAAATGGAAGTATCAACAATGACTTTCAAGACTCGCACCTCTGTTTTTTATAGTCATAATCATCTTCGTATTCTATTGTGCCAAATAGTTCGGTAATTCTCAGTTGCTTGCGTCGTTGAACATACTCTTGTAAGGCTGCTTCCACTACAGCACGTTTGGTACGATGTCCGCCAAGTTTCAATGCTTCTTGGATTAATTCATTATCAATTTCTAAATTAGTAGCCATACTTAGGTAACTAAATTTTGTGCAAACTTTCCTACAATATAACGCACGAAGTCAAGTTTTTTGCGATCGCAATTTTGGCACAATCACAAGAAACAACCAGCAAATTAATTTAATTTAGTCAAATTACTGAATAGGTTAAGACGAATTACTGATGTATTGAGTAAGTCATCTTTCTTACTATAAGTCCAGATACTTCTCGAACACCTCCAGGATTAATGCCCAAAAAATTGGCTTAAGTCCTGGTTTTTATTTGTCCAGACAAAATAGTTTATATTTACTATGGGTGACTAAAAGATTGATGATTTAAACTATTGTGAGCAAACAACGGTTGGACATTTTGTTAGTAGAACGGAATCTTTGTGCATCTCGCCAACAAGCACAACGGTGTATAGGAGCAGGAGAAGTCAAAGTAAACGGAGAAATAGTTGATAAATCTGGGACAAAAATCTCTTTAGATGCAGATATTATTTTAAAAGCTAAACCACCTTACGTTTCTCGCGGAGGAGAAAAGCTCCATCAGGCTCTGGTTGATTTTGAAATTGAAGTTAAAGATAGAATCTGTCTTGATGGAGGAATTTCTACAGGAGGATTCACTGACTGTTTGTTACAAGCAGGAGCAAAGCGTGTGTATGGTGTAGATGTAGGATATGGGCAAGTTGCCTGGAGTCTGCGCCAAGATAGTAGAGTAATTCTCAAAGAAAGAACGAATTTTCGCTATCTAACTCCAGAAGAACTTTATAGTACGGGAGAAGTTGCTGATTTGGGAGTTATGGACTTATCTTTTATTTCCCTGACTAAAGTTTTACCTGCTCTTTGGCGTTTATTAATTCCACCTAAAGAAGTAATATTACTCATCAAACCCCAATTTGAAGTAGGAAAAGAAAAAGTGGGAAAAAAAGGGGTAGTACGTAATAATAGGGATCGAGCAGGTGCTATTTTGCAGGTTTGGCAAGCTGCCTCCAAGCTTGGTTGGCAATACCATGGATTAACTACTTCCCCGATTAAAGGACCAGCAGGAAATGTAGAATATTTACTTTGGTTAAATATTAAACCAACTGATAAATATCTTGATTTAACTGACTGGTAATCTATCTTAAGCTAAATGCTGGGAATTTAGAGCAGAATTGATACCCCAACTAATTGCCAGAAATGACGATTAGCTCTACAAGCTGATTAAACTCTCAAACTTCATTTTGGTGCTTTAAAGTTTGTAGTTGTTGAATTAAAATGTCTATTTCAGCTTTTAAATGGAGATACTTGACTTGTTGATCCGCTTGATAACATTGAGTCATTCTTCTCAACTTAGATTCAGAATCTTCTACTGTGCTTGCGGGTTTGACGAGAGATTTTTGATTTTCAGAAGATAAGAGAGTTGACATAGAATTTACTTTTATTCCCTTTTCACACCAGACTGAGATTGTATCTTAATAAATGTGACAATATTGTGGTCATTGTGTCGCTATTTTGGGCTTCATCATGGCATCGGTACTAGTAGAATGCTTGCTGTGTCTAGTCTCAAGGGGAATTATCAAGTAATTCTTAGAGATTATTAGTATTTTAAATACTAAATATTAATAAAACTTATAAAAAAATGAAAGATTCTGAAACTGTTATCCTCTTAGAGAGTTGTTTAAATTTCTGATATTGTCAATCACAACTTAGTAATACTGGGATCGAGGAATAATCGTGGTACTTTGCAAAGGCTTTGAAGTTGAGATGTACACTGGCACCCCCCAAGGCAATATTGTGGGTTTGTCAGATAAAATCGTGAAACAATTGGATCTGTTTGTGCGGGAGCCTGATAGTCGCAATGTAGAATATACCACCCCGCCCTATAGAAATTATGATCGCATTCTTTGTGCTTTACTAAAACCAAGACAAAGGCTGAGAAATTATCTTAAAACTCTGGGAGACTATACCATACTGCCTGGCAGCACTCTATCTCTGGGTAACACTGATCGCTTTTATCGTTCCGATCCTAACAATCCTTATCATGATTATATTGAACATACCTACGGTACAGACGTTGTTACCGCCAGTATTCATATCAATATTGGGGTTAATGATACTGAAAAATTAATTCAAGCTTGTCGTCTGGTTCGGGTGGAAGCACCTTTATTCCTGGCATTAAGTGCTTCTTCTCCTTTCTTGGAGGGAAAAGTTACAGGATTTCATTCTACTCGTTGGCAGATGTTTCCTAAAACTCCTTCCATTGTCCCTTTATTTAGCAGCCATAATCATTTTATTGATTGGACAAAGGAACAACTAACAGCAGGGACAATGAGAAATGTCCGACATTTGTGGTCATCAGTAAGACCAAATGGGGATAATCGCCCCTATAATCTGAATCGTTTGGAACTAAGAATCTGCGATCTAATTGTTGATCCCATTGCCCTGCTGGCTATTACTGCTTTATTAGAAGCCAGAATTGCTCAAGTTATCAATGAGGAGAATTTAGACCCCTTAAAAGATAGTAAGTTTACTCAAGAGGATTTAGTTGCGATCGCTGATACAAATGAATTAGCCGTAGCACATAACAGTTTAGATGCAGAGTTACAACACTGGCAAGATGGTAGAAAAATAATTGCTAAAGACTGGATTGAAGAAATATATCAAGAGGTTTTTCCAATTGCCAAACAGCAAGGATACAGTTGCTTCTTATTACCACTCAAAAAAATTCTACGAGAAGGCAATCAGGCTCAACAATGGTTAAATCTTTACCAACAGGGACAAGATATCCCCTCAATTCTTCAAGAAGCGATTATCAAAATGGCTCAACAAGAAAAGGACTTAGAATCTAAACTGTGTCAACCAATTTTAGTAGCTTAAAGAAGAGTTATACCAATTCTTTATTCTCCTTCAATCATGGTTTTCCCAAGCTAGTTCCACAACAGCAAAATTACCGTCAACTTTCCTTATTTCTGCTTCAGCTCGACTGTAATATAAAGGGGCATAATAAACTTTTTGGCGTTTAAATAAGTACTTAGGAACAACTGAAAACCATCCTTTGATCTCATTATGTAAATTATATTCAAAGTACAAACGTTCTTTTGATTGAGGGGATATTGTTAAAATCCAAAAAATTTCTGGATGATCCTGGTCTATAAGTTTAAAAGATGATTGAGTAATTTCTTTTTCATCATTTTTTAGCTCTCTTGGTTGATCATTCATCTTGATTTTGTTCATAATTCTTTAAATTTTAAATCCTCTATGGTTTTAATCATTTAATCAAATGTGGCAAGGGCTTTATTAATAAGTTTTTTAGTTTGTTCGATAGTTAGTTTGGGTTCAGTCCAAAACACCTCCCATTGATCTCCTGAGCCAATAAATTTAAGATCGTTATCAATGCCTGGTTTTCCTAAAGTATCAATTATGAGCCTTGAAAGAATACAAGAACTCTCAACTTGATTGATATTGACTCTAGTTAAAATTGTCTTACTACCTGGGATTAATTCTTGTTTAATAGATTCAATTTTCATAACTTTTTCTTTGTATTATGTCTATTATCGCGCCCTTCAGGCTGAAGTCAGAAGTCAGCCCTAAAGGATTAGCTGGCGCGTCAAGTCAGAAGTCAGAAATAAACAGCGCGAAGTTGGTTTAAAGCCTTATCCGAAGGATATATCTGAAGGATTCCTAAAGGATGTATCCGCAGGTGTATCCTTTAGGAATTTAAAATTCTGACTTCGTGAAAGTCTAGAAATTTCTCTTTCATAAAAAAGTTGCAGAGCTATTTATCTAGCTACGAATCTTTTGTATTTAATAATTATCTTCAGTTAACTATATTTTTAGTAGCTGTTGTTACCAATGAATCAAGCTGGATTAAATATTCAGAATTAATTAATATTTAGAATATTTAGACTCATATCAAATCACTTTAGATATGCTGCACAGTAATCGCCCCACTCTACCTTGTCCTCCTTGTCCTCCTTGTCCCCTTGTCTCCCCATCAGTCATCTGTAGCAAATTTAAAGGGAAATGATATCAGGTAGTGAGGAATTTAAAGGTTTTGAAATTCGTTATTAAATAGAAGACTTAAATCTGGTTTTCGCTGATTGGAAAGACTCTTTCATCAGAGATTGTATTTTTTGGGGATCGGGTTTTTTTCCTCCCATTAAATCGCCAAAATAAACACAAGCGCCTTCTCCTAAAGCCCAAGTATAGGCAGCAGCCCAAGAGGCAGCAATTACACTACCAAACCCAGGAATAAATTTGATTAGTTCTCTTCCTAGGGTTTGGGCGACAAACCCCCCAGCGAAAGCACTCAGAACACCCCCTGCTTGGGAAGGAGTCAGATTTTGTCTGTAGAGTTTTCCTAATAAACCTACCATCGAAACTTGCAAGGTAGTTAATACCGGCATAGTAGCAAAAGGTAATGGTACGGCAGCCAGAGTGGCAGCGATGGAAGAAAAAGCAATAATGTAGCGTCTGGCAGTATCTCGATATAAATCCCCGATTTGCTGAGTGGCAGTCTTATCTAGTAGTTGATAAATGGTGTTAGTTTCTGCTTCAGGCAGCAATTCTGCGATCGCATCAACTAAAGCTTCTAAACCGTAAAATACGGGCTGATAACCATCTTCTTCAAGAGTAAAGTCAATTATTACCGAAAAATCACACAATTCGGCAAAATCTTGTTTGATAGTTGATAAAGCTCGATTTAAATCCTCGGATTCGGGAGGATAAGCAGGATGATTTACTACTTCGGGAGGATAAACCTCATGGAGACAAGTAATAGCTAATAAGCAAGGAATTTGAGGATACTTATTCCGTAACTCGGTGGCAATATTTTTGAGAGTATCAGTGGCAAAATCGTTAATTTTGACGGTAAGAATTAAAATTCGAGCGCGATTGGTTTCTTGTGCTAATTCTGATTCTAATTCTGCAATAATACCGTCTGTTTCTTGATTTATATCCCCTAAACCTACCGTATCTGTAAAAATCAATAGGGGTAAGTCTTCGGAGGGATAAGCATAACGTTTAGTATTTTTAGTATGGGGACGAAACCCCTGTCCGATAATATCAGCATCTACTCCAGTTAAACCTCTGACAATAGAGCTTTTTCCTGATTGAGGTTTTCCGATCAGTAAGGCTTCTGTGGTGGGTAATTGTTCCCGAATTTGGGCGAGAATTTCCCCAATTTCCTCATCGTCAACAGTAAACCATTTACTGGTATTCTGAGTAAAATTTTTTAAGGGTAATCGGTTTGCGATTTTTTCCGTAGTGCTTTGCCAAAATCTTACAAGAGGATTTTTCGTCATCTTAAGAAAAAATTGGTGGAGTATATTACTGATTTTAAGTCACAAAATCAACTGCGGAATGTGGGATTCTGAATATGGGTTTCTAGTATCTGCAATAATTCTGGCTCATTAAGAGGTTTAGATAAATAGGCTGATGTGCCAAGTTTCATTGCTAGTTTGCGATGTTTCTGGTTATATCAAATTATTATTAGATATGCTGCACATTAATCTCCCGAGTCTCCCTTGTTATCCGAAGGTGCCCTAATCCTAAAGTATACTGTTTCGCATGAGGATACACCTGCGGATATATCTTTTAGGACTCCCCATCAATCACTTGTAGCAAATTTAAAGGGAAATGATATTACCGTGAGAAGTGAGCATAGGTTAAGTCAGCAAAATTGGCTTGAGATTTGATTTCTGCTAAAACTCCATAATTCTCTCTAGCTGTTTTTTTGGCGATTTACAGAATTTAATATAGCGAGAGTTTTTTTATTTCATCAAAGCTATCTTTCCGAAGGAATGTACAATCTGCTCCGCAGCAAGGGAAGCTGACCACATTTATTTTAACTTTTCAGACATCCTCATAAGAAATACTCACAAAAAAATGTATTTGTGAATAAATTTATTCATCAATACTTAATCAAAAATGAAGCTTATTTACGTTATCTTTATAGTTTTCTTTTTTTCAGGAAATCAAACTATTTGTTCTAATTTTTTAAATTACACTGGCAATTTTTTTGAGTCTGACAACTGGAATCTTTCTATCAGTAATTAGAGCTAAACCCCTTGCACTATATTGGTTAGACTTAGTAAAAACTATTCTAAGTGATTAGTTGAAAATTTTTTTAGACAAGCAGTATTTTATATTTTGTCCAGGATAATAAGCAATGGAAAACATACTATGAAAACTGTTAATCCTACAACAGGATTGCTAGATTTTTACTATTTATATGGTATTCATACTCAAAGAAAATACACTTAGAAACAACATAGATTTACATCTAATTTTCAATTAATTATGGTATTTACTGTTAATCAAACTCCACGTCTCCAAATTGGAGATGCTAAATTAGGAAGTATTACAGACCAGATCGCACTCATTTGGCAAACAAAAGGTCGCAGCAGTGGCGATTCTTTTGTCGTAGAGTATCGACCTGCAAATTCTAATGGGTCTTGGCAAACAGCCGATACTCCCACTACTCTAGATACGGGCACTGAGGGTCGTATTAATCATTCCACTACCATTACTGGTTTAGATTATAGTGCCGAGTATGAATATCGAGTGCAACATTTTCGGAATGGCTCTTTAGTTAATACTTATCAAAACGAATTTGAGACTAGACTAGCAGCAGGAGATAAGACTCCCTTTGTCTTTACTGCCTATGGTGATTCTGCTTACATAAAAGGCAACAGTGGATTCAGAGAAGTACAAGGACAGATTAACCAAGTCGATCCTGATTTTAATATTCTTTTAGGTGACAACGCTTACAATAGCGGTACTCACTTAGAATTCGATGCTCGTTTCACTAACCAATATTCACCAGAAGCAGTAGAGTGGACATCAGGACACATTGATTATGCCACCATCGGCAATCACGAGGAAAGAACAAATAATGGTACCCCCCATGTAGACAATTTTGTTTTACCAGAATTCGATAATGTGGCAGAACAAGAAAAAACCTATTCTTTTGATTATGGAAATGTTCACTTTGTAACTTTTAACAGCGATGATGTTCCTGGCGTTGGCGAGCATACAAGTGCCGCTAAACTTGAGCAAAATCTTAGATTCCTGGAAGAAGACTTAAAAGCATCTACAGCAGACTGGAAAATTATTTTTGCCCATCATCCAATTGGCGGTGCGCCAGATAAAGGACAAGGACCTGGAGACAAGTACTTCAAAGAAATATTAGATCTTGCCAACAGAAATGGGGTGGATATGCTCTTAACGGGGCATTCTCATACCTATAGTCATACTTATCCTCTAACAGGAGTTAGTGGTAACAGAGCAACTTTCGTTAGAGATACTGATGGAGAATATGCTAAAGGTGCTGGTGTAGTTCAAGTTATTTCTGGCATGGGAGGAAAAAGTAAACGGGATGGGGGTTACAGTAGTTTTCCTTTCGTAGCATCAGGTTTCTCCCAAAGTACAAATCCCAGATCGGAAAATGGATTTAGTAAAATCTCTGTAACTGAAGATCGCTTGACTGTTGAGTATATTGCTGCGGACAATGGCGAAGTTCTTAACTCCTTCAGTATCTACGACGATCCTAATGCGCCAGTTGACCCTCCAGTTGACCCTCCCAGCAATACCAAACAACTATTTTTCCATCAGGGAGTCAATGATTATACAGATACAGTAGATACTTTCCTTCAAGAAGGCTCACCTAATGCCAATAACTCCAATGTCCCTTCTCTTAATGTTGATGCAAGAGATAATGGTGGCGAAGTTCACGGATTACTCCGTTTTAATGATATCTTTGGCGACCAAGCTGGACAAATTAGTTCTAACTTTGAGATTGTATCCGCTCAACTAGAGTTGGGTGTGGCTGATCCAGGAAGTAGCTTGGAATTGTATCGCATGATTCAAGATTGGAATGATACTGATACTTGGAATAGCCTAGTCAATGGTATTCAAGCCAATGGTACAGAAGCAGCAAGCACCACTGATGCAGTAACAGGTTCAGTTGATACTGGGTTGCTATCAATCGATGTTACTGAAAGCATCAAAGCTTGGCAGACGAATCCCAGCAGTAACAAAGGTTGGGCAATCTTACCTACTGGTAGCAATGGTGTTGATTTTGATTCTGCTGAAGGATCGGCTGCACCTCGTTTAGTAGTTGAATATATTGAACCCCAAGGAACAGAGTTGAAATGGGAAGCACAAGGTTTAACTGACGAAACTGCGATCGCAAATGGGACTGAATTTGATTTAGGTGGAGGTTTAAAAGCTACTGTTGAATGGTCAACTCCCAAAATTATTGGTAAGTTTGAGCCTGCTGGTGGTGATAATTTTGTCAGCTATGAAGCAGGAACCAGAGGGGGAGATACGGGCTATTTGAACATGAGCTTTGATAATGATGCTTATGACCCCAATGAATTGATCAGTCTTTCTATCAAATTTAGTGAACCTGTAGCTGGTCTGAATTTCAGCGTTACAGATGTGGATCAAGGTCAATTCTTTGATGATGCTGTAGAAATTTTTGCCGATAATGTGAATATTTTAGAGAGTAGCAATGCTAGTTACACTCTTGGTGGAAATAACGTCAAATTAGACAACGAGACTTATATGCTAGGCTTTGAAGGCAAAGGCAGCGCTAGTAATAGTAGTACCAGTGCTAATATTGACGTCTCTTTGGGTAGCGATCCAGTTTCATCAATCACCGTCAACTATTTCTCTACTAATGATCGCACTTACGATCCTAACTCACAAAGCATCGGAATCGGTGACTTAACTTGGGATGCTAAGTAATATTTGGCGATTTATAATCTGAATCTAACAGATTAATTGTGTAGGGGCGAACTATAGGTTCGCCCCTATTGATTTCTTGACTTCTTATGAGCGTTATTTGATGAAACCAATTGGCTTATTGAAATTGTTGATTGAGATCTTCATAATTTCAAGACTCCAAGTGTAAGAAATTTTTGTTTCTGTTATCGCAGAATTTGGTAAAGTGTACTCCTATCCGTATCTATTGAGATTATTTATGTTGGGACGAGGGGAATGAGTCAACCTATTACAGTTACCAATAGTTATGATGTAATTATTATCGGTGCAGGACACAATGGGCTAGTGTGTGCAGCCTATCTACTCAAAGCAGGATATTCCGTTTTATTGTTAGAAAAACGCCCTGTACCTGGTGGTGCTGCTACAACCGAAGAAGCCATACCAGAAGCTCCAGGATTTAAGTTTAACTTATGTGCAATCGACCATGAATTTATTTTTCATACTCCTGTGATTGAAGAGTTAGAACTTGGTAAGTATGGTTTAGAGTATCTCCACTGTGATCCTCATACCTTTTGTCCCCATCTCGATGGTAAATATTTTTTGGCACATAAATCGGTAGAAAAAACTCATGCTGCGATCGCGCAATATAGTATCAAAGATGCAGATAGATATGTGGAATTTATCGACTATTGGTCAAAATTAATGAGCGCGGTTACGCCTTTTTTTAACGCCCCTCCTCAATCAGTATTAGATATTGCGGGAAATTATAGCAAGCAAAATCTCATGGATGTTTTTAAAGTAGCAGGTTCCAAAAATAAACTCTTAGATTTTATCCGCAACATGATTACTTCTCCCGAAGATTTAATCAATGAATATTTTGATACAGAAATAGTTAAAGCACCCTTAGCTAGACTAGCAGCAGAAATAGGCGCGCCCCCTTCTCAAAAAGGAATTACCGCAGGTTTAATGATGTTGGCAATGCGTCATTACCCAGGAATGGCACGTCCTCAAGGCGGAACAGGAGCCTTAACTCAAGCTTTAGTTAAGTTAGTTACTAGTTTAGGGGGCAAAATTCTCACTGAACAAATGGTTAAAGAAGTCTTAATTGATAATAATAAAGCAGTAGGAGTGAGAGTTAATAATAATCAAGAATATCGAGCAACCAAAGGCATTATTTCTAATATTGATGTACAGCGATTATTTTTACAATTAGTACCCGAAAAAGCTGTTGATTATAAGTTAAGAAATCGGGTAGAACGCAGAATCGTAAATAATAATGAAACTATCTTAAAAATTGACTGCGCCCTTTCAGAGTTGCCTAACTTTAAGGCTTACGATCAAGATAATGTAGATCATCTGATTGGTACGATCTTAATTGCTGATTCGGTAGCTCATGTAGAACAGGCTCACAGCCTGGCAAACATGGGACAGATTCCCGATAGTAATCCTTCCATGTATTTAGATATTCCTTCTGTCTTAGACCCCACTCTTGCTCCAGAAGGCAAACATACTTTATGGATTGAATTTTTTGCCCCTTATCAAATAGCGAGTAAAGAAGGAACAGGTTTAAATGGTACAGGTTGGACAGAAGATTTAAAAAATAGTGTTGCTGATAATGTTTTAAATAAACTCAATGAATATGCACCCAACCTTAAAGATAGTATTATTGCTCGTCGGGTAGAAAGTCCTGCTGAATTAGGAGAAAGACTAGGCTCTTATAAAGGTAATTACTATCATTTGGATATGACTTTAGACCAAATGATTTTTTTACGCCCTCTTCCAGAAATTGCTAACTATACTACTCCCATTAAAAACTTATATCTCACTGGTGCAGGAACTCATCCAGGGGGTTCTATATCAGGAATGCCTGGTAGAAATTGCGCTCAAATTTTTCTGAAAAAACAAAAGTCTTTTTTTGGTATTTAAATTGGTTATAGACATAACATTGTATAATTCTTTCGGTTCTATCAGTAGAAGGCTTGTTTTGTAGATATACCTGAGGTATCAAACCAAGTATCAGATTCACTAAAAAACTTGAGTTAATTTATTTTAAGTAGGGGTTGCTGAATCTAGATAAAGGGGCAGAAAATAGGCTTCTAAGGCTCAAAAATCTAGCATTTATCAATTATTTGGAGACAAAAAAATCACAAAAACTCGATGTGAGACTAGGGTTCCTATTGCCTACTTTCACCAGAGACTTTTTTAGCAAACCATAAGTATAAATACGGAATATTGTTTGTTAAATTATCAAGTATTTTGAAATACTAGAAAATACTCTTAGAACTTAGGTTGATTAGTCTAAAATTTTTCATTCAAATTTAATGATATTAATTAAAAACTTTATCGGTTATTTACCTATATTCTTTTAATAATTGCCATAATGTAATTAATTAATCACCACTAATAGTTTTGACTTAGTTCATGAAAATTCCTAAAAATACTAATAAATTATTGTCTCATTTTTTAGCTAAATTATTAAAGCGACAGACTAGATAATACCTTTCCTGTCGATAATATAGATGTTAATTTCCTTGCTCAATGTATTCAAAATCAGGCTTTAAACTTATCTAACCAGTTTGATGGAAAAAATTATTGTGTTAACGATACTTATGACATATCAGCTAACACTTACACTGCTAAAAAGCCTAGTAGTCTAGTAAGATTCTGTATCTCTTAGTTGATTAATTAATTACTCAATCAAATTTTATCCATCTTCCGTCTTATTAATCTTTTAATCATCATAAATTTTAGGTACATACACATGAACAAACTAATCTTCGCCTTAGCATTTGCAGGCAGTCTTTCTCAATTTCCAGGCAGTTTTTTCCAAATGGCTGTTGCACAAGAAATTGAAACTACTTTCAGTGATACAGATTTAGTTGAAATGCAAAACACTATTTGTTCCGTTGTTATTTCAACTATCTCGGATGAGACAGCAATAGGGAATCCTTTGCAGCCCAACGGTTTTGGAGACTATACTTATAGTTACACGGAGGATCAAACCCACTATGTCAGTGGTACTGGTGATGATGATGATGATGGTGGTGGTGGTGGTTACTATGAGATAAGAAGCGTAACCGTAACCCAAACCCTTGATAGTACTGAAATTGATTCCACTATCCAAGATAATCTCTCCAACCCTTCTGTACAAGAGGAAGTAAATAATATTTGTAACTAGTCTAGTAATGAGTAGTCTCAAGATTCGCGACCCCCGCTTTATCCAGGGAACATCGGATTGTGCGATTGCGCAGCGCCTCGCCTTCAGATCGAAGTCAGAAATAGGAAGTCAGAAGTCAGAAGTCTTTAGGGGGAAAAATGCTTAAAATTTATCTAACTAACTGTAACGATGTTTTACTCCAATAGGGAAATATTCAGGATCGCCAAAAGCATAAAGATTGATTTGGGGTGTTTGATATTCAGGAGCAACATAATTGGCATATTCACTATTTAAACGCAATAGTTGGTTGGTAACAGAAGCAGCAATAGTATCTTTTATTGTTTCAGTTGCTGTTATTTGTGGGGCTAACTCTATCGCAATAGTTAAAATTGAATTTTGATCTTGATCCTGTTTAATTGCCATGAAAAACTTACCTGTCACTAATTTTCTAACTTCTGGTTGTTCCAGTCCTACTTGGATATTTTCAGGATAAATATTTGCCCCATAGTAGGAGACGACAAAATTGGAACGCCCAAAGACATAGACAAAGGGTAAAGAATAAATCTTGTGATTATTTATTGCTGCTAATTCTCCTATCGGATCAAAATTTTTACTACCTAAGTATTCCAGCATTTCTTTATAAGTAATAATGCCTCCCGTATCTGCGATATGATAGCGAATCAAAGGAATTCCATTATTTCCTGAAAATAGTAAAGTCCCATTGTCTATTTCAAAATAGCGACTTGTGGGGTCATATTGTACTAGAGTTGGTAACCGAGATTCACCAAAAAATTCTCTTGCAGCATCGGGATTCTCAGCAAAAAAACGACGAATACAAATACTTAACGGAGTTTCATTGCCTAATACCCCTGCATCGGCTGTACCGTAAAGAGAAGCAGAATCATAATAGTGATTAGTGGAGCCGATTCTTTCTCCTACTAAACTGCGCCATTCTTCACTAAATACTTCTCCTGCCATAACTAATTTGATCTTAAACTTATCCCAAGTAATTCCATCAGCAATGCCACTATCTATAATATTCTTTAGAAACGGAGGGTAGCCCAACAAAACAACCTGATCAAATAAGGGTGCTAATTCTCTAATGACACGGAAGATTTCAGTTTTATTGTTTCCTGGGGTAACAACGGTAATGGGATAACCTTTTGCTGCTAGATGGCGACAACAATTGGCGGTATAAATTCCTCCTACCCAAGTGCCAAGGCTAAAACAAACTACTGCTAGGGTATTTTTTTGGTCAGCATCAAAACTATGACAAAATATTTGCTCAAAACGAGTCGCAATTTCATATTCATCGCTAATAAAGCGTGTCCAAAATGTAGGCTTTCCTGTAGAACCAGAGGAAACAGAAATAAAGTCACAACTGTTTATTTCTCCATCACGACACAAATTATTTAAGGGATATTTTTTAATATAATTTTGTTTAGTTAAAAGAGGCAGAGATTTAAAATCTGAAAAAGTTTGAATTGATTCTGGATTAATCTTATTTTTTTGTAAAAAAGCTTTATAAGCTGGTATTGTATTTGCTACATTGTGAAACAATTTTAATAGTTCTACTTCAGAATTAGCCTCACAAGATTGTTTTAGTTTAGTTTCTAAAGGGGTATTAATAAAATCGTCTAAGGCTTTAAGCGATCGCGTCTTGTTATTATTGGATTTCATAACTCAACATTTTTTCAATAATTCATTATTTGAGTAATTGAAGGGTTTTGGTGTCTTTTTTTCCTTGAAAATACTTATTTATAATGTTCAAGAATACCGATTCTGAAGCAACAGTAGAAAAAAGTGTCATCGATGATTTAAGCTTAAGATCATCAGGGTAGCCAAAGATTTCTGAAGCTGTTTTTCCTTCCATTTTATAAACTATATTGGCACATTCTAATAGTCTTAAACCAAGAATAGGATGATTTAGATATGCGACAGCTTCTTCTTGGCTTTTTATGGCATAGTATTTTGATTTACTACTTTGTGCTAATCCATCAAGCTGGGGAAATATGTACCACATCCAGTGTGATTGTTTATAACCTCTTTTTAATTCTGCTAAAACGCGATCATAAATTGAGTTTTGGGCATTAATAAAACGACTTAATTCAAAAGGATCATTACTGCTTATTATATTGTTTATTTTTGTCATTATCCTAATTAATTGACGTGATTAAATATAAAATAGCTGAGGCAAGTAATGAACGATGAACAACTACCTAATACCTAATACTTAATACCCACTCCCCACTATCTATCATTAACTTGTAACTCTTAATAACGAACCATTTTCTCCTTTATACACTTCAATTCTAGTTTGAAAAGCTTCTTTAAATTGAGGCATATGAGTCACGGTAAGAATACAATTAAAATCAGATGCGATCGCATTTATGGCAGCTACTAATCTATCGCATCCTTCGGTATCTTGTGTCCCAAATCCTTCATCAACTATCAGCATTTGTAGGGCTGTTCCTGCTCGTTGAGCGAGTAATTTTGCCAATGCTAAACGAATGGAAAAGTTAATTCTAAAAGCTTCTCCTCCCGAATAGGTTTCATAGGCTCTGGTACCTCTAGAATCCGCAATAATAATATCGAGAGTATCTATGAGTTTTGTCTTTTTTTTGGAGCTACTTTTACTAGCTTTTTGAGTAATAAATTGTACATGAAACTGATTGCCTGTCAGCCTAGCTAAAATTTGATTAGTTTCCGCCTCTAGTTGAGGTAAAACGTTTTCGATGGTTAAGGCTTGAATGCCATTTTTACCAAAAGCCTGCCCTAATTCTTGATAAATACGATATTTTTTCTTGGCTGTTGCTACTTCTTGGTTGGTAGTATTATGTTGTTCTTGAATCTGATCTATTTGAACTAAAGCCTGTTCTAAACTACCTTGACGACTAATTAAATTATCTAATTGTTGACGGCGTTGATAAATTTTTTGTTCTAGCTCTTTTACTTCTTTACTATGATCATCAACTGTTTCCTGTTGCTGTAAATAACTATTTAATTGTTCTTGAGTTGTGGCTTTTGCTGTTATACGCTCTTGCAATAAAGTTGTTAATTCTTGATGCTTAGTTTGTAGTTGAGGCTGCTGTTCTTGAGCTTGTTGTAGTTGTTGATATTGTAGATGCCAAGATTGTCCTTGGCGCAAGGATTGTAATAAGTTTTGATGTTGAGATTGCTCATAACCTAATTCTTTTATCTGCTCTTCTACCTGTTGTATTTGCTGTTGAATTGCTGAATCTATATTTAAGCGATCGCGTTTTTGTTGGAGATTTTCAATAGTAGCTAATAATTCTGGTTTTTGTTGTGCTAATTTTTCTTGACGCTTTTTCCCGTCATCAATTTTCGCTTGTTTTATTTCTGCCCATTGCCAGTTTCTAAATTCTTCTCTAACTAAAGCATGAGTTTTTTCATCATAATTTAGTTCAGTAATTTTACTATTAATTACTTGTAAATCGGATTGTAATTGTTGAGCATAGTTCCCTTGATTAAGAGACTGTTCTAAAATAGCTTTTTGCTGTTTAATTTCTTGTAATCTACTATAGGTATCTTCTGTCGCTTCTAATTGGGCTTCTAACTGTCCTAATTGTTGCTGTAGAGAATCATAGCTATTAATTTCTTGGGAGATTTCTTTGTACTCTTGTCTAAGTAATTGCAATTCTTTTTCACATACAGATAATTGTTCCCGAATTGTCCAAATTCGGTCTTGAATTTCTGCTTGTTGCTGATTGGTTTTATTAATAACTTGATGGCGATGATGTTCGTCTAATCCTTGTTCACATAGAGGACAAATCGGATCTGGGATAGACAACATTTGGAGTTTTTGTTGCAGTTCTTGCCATTGTTGTTCGTAGATTCTTTGATTATCTTGTAGTCTTTGACGAAATTCTTTTCTTTCTAAGCCTTTTTCTTCTACTCGCTTTTGATAAACTTTCTTTTTATCTAAGGCTTCGATTTGAGCATCCACTGTTAACACTGCATTTCTAATCTCAGGAACTTTGGCAATTTCGCCTGATAAATGTTCTACGGAAATGTGTAATTGATCTAGTTGGGCGATTAGTTTGGCTTGGCTTCTTTCTATTTCTGTTTCAATATTACGCTTCTGTTGTAAAAGAGGAGAAACATATTGCTGAATCTTATCTAATTGCTCTAATTTTTCTTTACTGTTTTGAAATTTAACTACCGCATCAGCAATTTTGGCTTCTTTTGCTAAAACTTTTTGAATTTCTTGTTCTTGTTGTTCGATACTTTCGAGGCGAGTTTGATTTTGACGAATTTGTAAATTAAGTTCGTTTTTTTGTTGTAATAGTTGTTTTTCTAATTCTTGTTTCTGTTGTTGGGCTGCTTGATAACTAGCAAATTTAGCTGCAAATTCTGTTTCTTGTTTTTGCCAACTTAATAAGGTATTGTACCCTGTGATAATTGCTGATTCTTGTGCTAATATTTTCTCTAATTCTTGTTGCTGATGCTCTAAAGCTGCAATATCTTTTTGAATGCGATCGCAATCTTGAACTAAATTCTGGTATTGAACTTGTTGTAAGCTTAATTGTTGTTCCCAAGCTTGACGATAACTCTCTAATTTATTTAATTTTTCTAATTCTTTGCGGTCTTGTTCTTGTTCTTGGTGTAAAGTTTTTAATTGCTTCTGTAAAATTTTTATCTCTTGATTAATTCCTGTTTTATTTTCTAACTGCGCTGCTAAAGGAATCAAATTCTGTTCTAATTGTTCAATTTTTCCTTTGTATTCTTTTGCCCGATCTTTGGCTTGATTTGCTAACTGGTCGTAACGATCTAACTTCAATAAATCTGCTAAAATCTGTTTCCGTTCATTAGGACGGCGAATCATAAATTCATCTGCTCTTCCCTGGCGTAAATATGCCGAATTAATAAAAGTATCGTAATCTAATTTCAAACAATTAATAATCTCTTGCTGAGTACCTTTAACACCCTTTCCCGTAATAGAACGAAATTTACTCTTAGTTGTCCCTACTTGAAACTCTAGAGAACTACTCCTACCCCTAGTACGAGAACGAATGATTCGATAGGTTTGATTATTACAACTAAAGTCGAAATCGATGCGGACATTTTTTTCTCCGCCATAAATTACATCATCTTCAGTCGCAGCACGACTTTTGCCCCAAACTACCCAGGTAATAGCTTCAAGTAAGGAAGATTTACCCGCACCGTTAGCACCACAAATGCAGGCAGTGTGCAAACCTCGAAAATCCAAGGTTGCATTACGATAGCTCAAAAAGTTTTTTAAGGTCAGTTGTAGCGGAATCATTCAGTTTTGTTCAGAAAAACATTAACCAGCTTATGAGTATATTTGCATTGTCTTTTAGTCTATGGCTGCTTTTGGGGATATTCAGACTTTTTTGCCTTATAGTTACAAAATTTAACAAAATTCAAGGATTGCCCAAATTAAATCTATAAACCTGTAATAACTATCAGATTTACACTTATGACAAAAAAAATTAGCTTTTTTATAAAGAAATATTACAGTCTGCATAAAAACCCTCAATAAAGTAAGAGTAATAAGTGGTTGGTTTATGCAGACCGATTGTTGATTCATACCTCGGATTCAAGGTGACTGCAAGTTCTACAGTTACCTTTTTCCCTTTTTTTTCTCTAAAGAGCGTCGAACCAACTATCATCTATCTCATATCCCCACAATTGAGCCATTGACTTGAGCCTAAAGTTAGAAGGAATTTGCTGTTGTTTGAGCCAATTAGATAGAACAAAAATTTTGTGCATCACAAAGATTTCCAAACCTTCAGGATTGTAGATAATTCCCTCACTACGATTGAACTGGTGGGGGACTAGCATTGCTGTATAACGAGCTAATTCTCCAGCTTTCCAGTCTAGAAAGAAAGGTAACCAAGGATAAGCAGTATCCAATCGAATAAACCATAGCCGTATTTCTGGAATTTCGGACAATTCCCTAGGATCGGTAGCTTCCCGCTCATACTCAATGACAAATTGTAACTGTTGCTCCCATTGTGTAACCTTCTCAGCTTCTAGTAACTGGGGAATTATTTTTTCTACACGAGATAAATCTAAACTGTTGATCGTTGGGGTATCTAAAGTTATTGTTAAGGTCATTATTTAGAGAAATAAAGCTAGAGGTTTGTCAAGATTTTTAACTGGACTTTTAACTTTATTTTAAGTTAAAGTTGTAATGAGTATGTATTAATTTTAGAGTAAAAAGCTTTGCCTATGAAACATCTTGAGGCAGACAACAAGCCAATTCGCTCCCTCGATGATGCCTTAACTCGCTGTCAACAATTGAAAATGCGAGTTAGTCGTCAGCGTCGCTACATTCTAGAATTGTTATGGGACAATCAAGAACATCTCTCAGCCAGGGAAATCTATGATTTGCTCAATCAACAAGGAAAAGAAATTGGTCACACATCAGTGTATCAAAATCTCGAAGCTCTTTCTGAGAAAGGAATTATTGAGTGTGTCGAAAAATCTGATGGCAGACTTTATGGAAATATTAGCGATTCTCATAGTCATATCAACTGTCTAGATACCAATCAAATTATTGATGTTCACGTTGATTTACCAGAAGAATTACTCAAGCGCATTGAAGCAGAAACTGGAGTTAAAATTACTGACTATCGAATTGATTTTTTTGGTTATAAAGGAAAAACTCTTTAATCTATTTGGCTTTGGTTTTTGTTAGTGGCTAGTCCTAAAGCATATACCTATGGTTGATTGTTAATTGTTGATTGTCTCCCAGTTTACCCAATCTCAATCAAACCCTTGTGAACTATGATTGCTACTAAAAATTCCCCAAAACCAGCAACTTCCTTACTCGCAGATGCTAGTAAAAGACTAGAAAAAGCCTTAAAGTATATTTCGATTTCTGAAGATGCCATCGCGAGATTAAGTTATCCTAAAGCTAGCCTCAGTGTGTCCATTCCCGTCAGAATGGATAATGGCTCATTACAAGTATTTACAGGATACCGAGTCCGCTACGACGATACCAGAGGACCAGGAAAAGGAGGAGTGCGTTATCATCCCAATGTAAGTTTGGACGAGGTGCAATCTTTAGCTTTCTGGATGACTTTTAAATGTGCCTTATTAGATTTACCTTTTGGTGGTGCGAAGGGAGGGATAATTGTTAATCCCAAAAAGTTATCAAAAGCAGAAGTAGAAAGGTTGAGTCGAGGATATGTCAATGAGATTGCCGATTTTATTGGTCCTGACATAGATATTTTAGCTCCTGATGTTTATACTAACTCAACTATTATGGGTTGGATGATGGATCGCTACAGCACTATCAAACGCCAACTTACCCGTGGAGTAGTAACAGGAAAACCCTTAAGTCTAGGAGGAAGTCAAGGAAGGGATAAAGCGACAGCTACTGGTGCATTTTATGTCATCCAGATGATTTTGCCCAAATTTAATTGCATTCCCCAAGATACTACTGTGGCTATTCAAGGCTTTGGGAATGCAGGAGCAACTTTAGCAGAGTTACTGTTTCATGCAGGATACCAAGTAGTAGCCGTTAGTGACTCGAAGGGAGGAATTTATGCTCCCAGTGGTTTAGATATTCCCAGTGTAAGAGAACATAAATATCGCAGTCGGGAAATGAAAGCTGTCTATTGCCGTGATACTGTGTGTGATATTGTGGAACATCGCACCATTTCCAATCAAGAATTACTAACTTTGGATGTAGATGTTTTAATTCCTGCTGCTTTAGAAAATCAAATTACAGCAGATAACGCTCCAGATGTTAAAGCTAAATATATCTTTGAAGTAGCCAATGGTCCTATTGATTCTGCTGCTGATGAAATTTTAAACAATAGAGGAATTGAGGTTTTTCCCGATATCCTAGTCAATGCTGGTGGTGTTACTGTCAGTCATTTTGAATGGGTACAAAATCGTAATGGATGGTACTGGACATTAGAAGAAGTAAATCAACGTCTCAAAGAAAAAATGACAGCAGAAACTCAAAAAGTATGGGATATTGCTCAAACTAATCAGATAGATATTCGTACTGCTGCTTATGTTCACGGTTTAAAGCGTTTGGGAGAAGCTATTGATGCTAAAGGTACAAGGGATTACTACAATACTAATTAATCTAATCTCTGGCAACACATTAATCTCCCTTGTCTGTTAGTAAAACATCTGTAGTCCTATTAAAGAGAATTAGTATTAGGGGGAAACTCGCGGAAGGGTAGCTCCCCCTTTGATCTCCAAGCCTGAACCTCAGCTTCAGCAGCACCAGATAGATCTCTATCCAAGCCTTGATCTTGGGAAATATAAGTAGTTTGGGAGGGAAAGGCAAAGCTTGTTCCCGCTCTCTCAATAATATCCTCTACTCCCAGCAACACATCTTCCTGAATTTCCAGAAACTCAATCCAGTCTCCTGTACGTACATAAGCAAAAATTTCCACATCTTTGGAGTAATCACCATATTTTATGAATCGGACTCGGACTGATTCTTTAATAAGCTTAGGATGAGCTAGAAGCATTGAGCGCAATTTGACCAGCACATAACGCAGTTGCTCAGAAGTTGTCTCGTAGCGTAGTCCAATAATCTGCCTCAATAAAATGCGGGTACGTCGGCTCTTGTTAACTAATTCTAGCTCTGAGAAATTAGAATTGGGCAGAGAAATTATGTCACCGTTCAGTGCGAAAATTCGTGTAGAGCGTAAGCCAATATTGAGTACTGTTCCTTCTTGACCTCCGAAGCGACAATACTCTCCTACCTTCACTGGTCGATCAGCAAATAAGAGCAGTCCCGCAATAATATTTTCTAGACTTGGTCTAGCTGCCAATGCTAATGCCAGACCCCCGAATCCTAAACCTGCCAGAATAGGAATAATAGATATCCCCACACTCTCAATCCCCAAAATTGCTGTAACTGTACCAATAACTAAACCTAAGAGGATGAAAAATGTCCTAATCCCACTAGCATCTAAGCTCCGAGATTTAACTCTTGGGGAAGCAACAATGGTTTCCGCCAAAGCGTTACTCAAGAAAAGAATCGTTAATGATATCAGAATCCAAAAGATGATTTCTAAGGTGGTTAACCCAATGAAAAATAGCTTTCCAGTAATATTGAGCCACTGATCGATAAAATACCTGAATCCCTCCAAACTGACGATGGCAATTAAGGGAGATAGCAACTTTGACCAGGTTCGCTGTGGAGGTTCGAGGGTAGCAATTCTCCGCTGATTCCAGCTAAAGCTCTTGTAAGGAATCCAAAAAGCGATGGGCAAAGAAATCCCCAAACCAATCCATTGCCATAGGGACTGACCCCAATAAACTGCTTTCAACCAACTCGGCAAACCCTGAAGCAATTTAAAGGGTAGGAGAAAATCCGCCCTTCCAGGGCTAGAGACATATAATTCGTAAAATCCTTCTGTAGCTCCAGGTTTGTAGGGAAGTTTTTTAACATTCTGGTAGAATTCCTCACGGCGAGCTATCGTTTCAGGAGAGAAGAGAAATTCTCCAACTCTTGAACCTGATTCAACTTTAACAATCTCAATTCTGGTGCGGGGAAACCTCCAGCGAGTCAATTCCTCGTCACTAGCAACAGCTTCAAAATCAGGAATCTCGGCATAGGGTGGTATCTCAATTCGGTCGAGAACTTCTTTCAGCATTATTATTGCCTCAATCCCTGTATCCCTCTTCAGACGAAGGGGAATCTCACTTAAATTTAGACAATCTTCGGCTCGGTTAAGGAAAATTTTCAAATCTTTGGCTTGCTGGCGAATTGAGGACGAGGGCAACAGTCCAGGGTCTTTCAGATACTGGTCTATTACCTCCATAAACAGTTTGAACTTACTAGTATTCTCCACAAAGCTTCTCATTGTAGCCTGAGGGCTAGAGGTATCTGGAGGTGCTAGGGGATTCTCTACTAAAGAAGCTGCTGTAATGGAAGTTTGCAGCAGCATTAAGAAGACAACTGCCAACAGAACTAATCTCAGTGTACGAGAAACCAAGTTTCTTTCACCACGAAGTCGCCGACTTTCTCTAGATCGCTGTTTGAGTTTAATCACTTTACTCATAATTTGATCTCCAAGCCTGAACCTCAGCTTCAGCAGCACGAGATAGCTCCTGATCTAAGCCTTGATCTCGGGCAATATAAGTAGTTTGAGAGGGAAAGGCGAATCCTGTTCCCGCCCTCTCAATAATATCCTCCACTCCCAACAGCACATCTTCCTGAATTTCCAGAAACTCAATCCAGTCTCCTGTATGTACATAAGCAAAAATTTCCACATCTTTGGCATAATCACTGTATTTTATGAATCTGACTCGGACTGATTCTTCAATAAGCTTAGGATGAGCTAGGAGCATTGAGCGCAATTTGACCAGCACATAACGCAGTTGCTCAGAAGTTGTCTCGTAGCGTAGTCCGATAATCTGCCTCAATAAAATGCGGGTACGTCGGCTCTTGTTGACCAATTCTAGCTCTGAGAAATTAGAATTGGGCAGAGAAATTATGTCACCGTTCAGTGCGAAAATTCGTGTAGAGCGTAAGCCAATATTGAGTACTGTTCCTTCTTGACCTCCGAAGCGACAATACTCT
>JASJDB010000041.1 GCA_030065315.1 Xenococcaceae cyanobacterium MO_167.B52
CTTAAGCGGTCGCTGCGTCAAAAAATGAAACGTGCAGCGATGAATAATGACTACATGATGACTGTTCTACAATCCTTTTGTCAATAGCGTTTGAGACGCTCTTACCCTGGGAAAAAACCAGCATTTAACCAAAGTCATAAATATAAATAGTCTTAATAAGTAGTCTTAATAAAAAGTCTTATTATAGTTATATTAAGGTTGCGATTATCGGAACTCCAAGATGGGAGAACCCATGATCAAACAAAGCCAGGAGAAATAACATGACTGATCTCGAATTTAAATTACTCCCCGTCAGGCTGAAGAAAATGATTAAAAACGGGCTCGGAAAATCAACCAATCAGTCCTCTGAACGAACTTTTGAGTGCTATGGCTAATGATGTAGCTCCTCCTCCTGAGCCAACCCGCGCTATGGTTTACGAACCCGTTCCTGAAGCAGAGTGAGCGACTAAGCAGCACCAATTTACGGTTAAGGAGTAAAGAATCCCTTTGGGGAGCAATATTTCAGAGTTATAACTAACTTATTCCGAAGAATCCATGAAGATCCTGATTTTGGCATCCAATCCCAGAAAAGACCTTAACCTGGAAGGGGAAATTCGAGACTTGCAAGAAGTGATCGAAAGAGCCAAGAATCGAGAACATCTGGAAGTAGAAATCGGTTGGGCTGTAAGACCAGAAGACTTACAAAGACTGTTACTAAAACATGAACCAGAGATTGTCCATTTCTGTGGACATGGCACTGGACAACAAGGCTTAGTCTTGCAAGACGATTCTCGAAGAGAAAAGTTAGTCAGTACAGATGCCTTATCTAATCTGTTCCAGCTTTGTTCTGAGTGGGTTAAATGTGTTTTGCTTAATGCTTGTTATTCAGAAGTGCAAGCGAATGCGATTATTCAACATATCGACTATGCTATTGGCATGAATCATGAGATTAGAGATGAGGCAGCGATCGCTTTTGCCACAGGGTTTTATCAAGCATTAGGATATGGACAACCCTTAGAGCAATCTTATAAGTTTGGTTGCAATGCCATTCAACTTCAGATTTCTCATAATTCTAATTTTCGCTCGGCTCTTTCTGAGGAAAAACGTAAACTTGAAGTGGCGACAACTATGGAAAAAGTTGTCATTCCTGAACATTTGAAGCCAGTTCTGAAAATCAAGCCCAATTTAGCATCTAATGTCGATAAGTCTGCCTCTGAGGTCACTAAAAATCTGTTACCTTCTACGAAACTTGATATTCAATCGTATATTGACCAAGCTCTAGAAAAAGAAATTGCTCGAAGGCAAGCTGACTCAGAATTAACCGAAGATTTAGCCAAGCCAAATAGTCGATTCAACTCTCATTCATCTTCAGCTAAAAAAACTCGTAAATTGTTGGTTGGTGGTATTTTGGGGGGTATTTTGGCTACTGTGGGGGTAACTGTAACATCCTCATGGTTTTTTACTAATACAACTGAGATGACCCCTAAAGACTTTTTCGCCCATGGGGAGGATAAATATGAGGAAGATGATTCTCAAGAAGCGCTCAAGGAGCAGCCCCAGGCGCTCGCCCTCAAGACAAACGATGCCCATGCTTACTATGATCGGGGTAAAGCTCGTTTTAAACTAGGAGATAACCAGGGCGCAATTGAGGATTTCACTCAGACGCTCGCCCTCAAGCCAAACGATGCCCATGCTTACTATGATCGGGGTAAAGCTCGCTTTGAACTAGGAGATAATCAGGGCGCAATTGAGGATTTCACTCAGACGCTCGCCCTCAAGCCAAACGATGCCCGTGCTTACTATGATCGGGGTAAAGCTCGCTTTGAACTAGGAGATACCCAGGGCGCAATTGAGGATTATGAAAAAGCAGCAGAGCTTTTTCAGCAACAAGAAGATACAAGATGGTATCAAGAAACACTGGATAGCATCAAAGAACTTAAGTCTAGGGGTTTGCCTAGCTCCCTATAAAGATTGCCTTTGGGAAAAGCTTGATGTGCTACTTCTTTGGTAAGGCGTGGAATAGGTTTAATCGATTGAGGATGTTCCATTACAGACGAAGCAATCACCTTGATTAATTTAGTATGTTACAAATTTGGACTAAATCCTTCTAAAACTATGTGGATTGAACATTATCCAGAAGGATATCTCAAGTCAGAAGATACCTACGATGAGATATGGTTAGCAATGTTTCATGTCAAGTCAAAAAGAATTAAGAAAGAAGAACTAGAAAGTTTATTAGGCGTAAAATTGTAAATGAAAGTAGAAGAAAAATATTCGGATGTATTGCAGAACTTAGAGGAAGCGATAATAGCCTATTATCGAGACAGTCTAGAATTAATCCAATCATTACATAATTTACTAACGATCTGAAATTTCAGTAACTAATAATACAATTTCTCTCAATTATTCTGATGTAATCGTTATTTTTTAACTTGCTAAGTATTTTTACTTATTTTTTAAAAGGGGTTTTACATTGATGATTTACTAATTGCAGCAGGGCATTCGTGTTTAATCAGGGCATGAATGCCTTGTTATTTTTGAGATTTTTGCTTGTGAGCGAGAGGTTCAGTCATGATGATTTGTCAAGTGAGACAAGCAAATTTGATGGGAGAATTCTGGATCAGGCGATCGCCTAATAAGTAAATCCCTCTACGGGGCAAATCTTGAATGGGAGATAATTATTTTAAGATGATATTCCTCTTGGGTAGGATGTTGATCCTACCTGATGGCGATCGCTAAATAGCCCAAATAATTCATACAAGTTTATTGTTTAAAACTAGGGGGTAAAATTAGGGATTGATTGATGAAAAAGACTGCTATAATTAGAGTTCAAGAAAATTTAGGCTTAATCTCAATTTTAATAGTGAATGAAAGGTTATAAAACTACCGACACTCGTTTAGTCAACCTGTTACTGCTCACCGCAACAAAAGAGTCTTATTGAGAATAGGATGAAGAAACAGCAGTTGCTATAAAAGAAACTGAAGAGTGGATTTCCTTTCAATGTGAGATTCAGGTATTATAGCTGGCATGACTACAATTGCTTCTGAAACTACCAAGTCCGCTACAGCAGTCGCGCCAACATTCGGAATGGCGACGATAGTACTAATGGTAGAATGGATAGTGAAGCAGTTACAAATGCTCAAGGAAAAACAGAGTCAAATCGAATCTCAAGAACGTCAAATTGAGGCTTTAAAGAAAGAAAATGAACAATTAAAAGACTCTCTGGATAAGCTGAAAAACCGTGATTCTCAAAATAGTTCCATACCACCTTCTCAAGATCTGTTAAAGAAGCCAAGTGACAAAAGTAAGCGTAAAAAAGGCAAAAAGCGGGGACCAAAGTATAATCATCCAGGAAAGACCAGAAACGGATTTGGGACTCCAGACCAGGTCGTGTCTCTAGAGCTAGAAAATTGTCCAGTTTGTGGAACAGAGTTAGAAGAAGTAGAACAAGCCCCTCAAAAAGTGCAGCAAGTAGCTGAGGTAGTAGAGCAACCAGTAGAAATCCGAGAATATCGCCGATCTTTATACAAATGTCCCAATTGTGGATGGTCTGGTTATAGCTCTTTGCCCTTGGGAGTCAAAGAAGGATTCAGCTATGGAGGGAGACTGTGTAGTATTGTCGGCTGGTTGGGTTATGGTGGCAACTTAACTTGGCGCAAACAAGAGTATGTAGTGGAATATGTCTTTGGAGTTCCTATCTCTCAAGGTAGTATAGCTAAAATGCAGAGATGGTTTCAGTCAAGTTTAGAGCCTTGTTACCAGCAGTGGCTAAGCTATGTCAAGCAGCCAGGAGTGCGCTGTGTAGATGAAACAACTTACTGCAGAGATGGCATTAAATATTGGTTGTGGGTAGCAACTAGTGACCAGGTTTGTGCTTTGCTCTTAGCTCCCACACGGAGTAGTGCGGAACTGAAAAGCTTATTAGGAGAAGACTTTGATGGCATTCTGACCAGTGACTGTTTTAGTGCGTACAGTCCCCAAAAAGCCAGGGCGAAACAGAAATGCTTAACCCATTTGGAGCGAGATTTGAAAGCTCTCTCTACCAGTCGCTTTGCTGACAATCGGGAGTTTAAGAAACGGGTAAGTCCAATTTTACATAGAGCCCGCACTGCCCACCAGAAATACCATGCTGGTCAGTTGAGTCTAGATGAATTGCAACGGCTTCGTCCTATCATAGAATCAGAACTCGAAGCAGTCTTGAACAATCCCCCAAAGAAAGGATGGGCATCAGATGCTCTTGGTTTGAAGAATCGACTTAAGAGACATTGGAATGAGTGGTTCACTTTTTTAACCCATCCTGAAGTCAAACCCGACAATAATGATGCAGAGAGAGCTTTGCGTCCAGTAGTTATTCATCGCAAAGTCAGTGGTGGAGCTAGAAGTGACTGGGGAGCTGAGTTAGTAGCTCAAATGTTCAGTTTTTTAGAAACCATGCGATTGCAGGGTAATGATGCGATCTCCCACCTGTGTGAATTATTGTCGTTAGCTGGTCGAAGTCCTCCTGGACTGGAAATTTCTTAAATACTCTTGGGCTTGTGACTCGCAATGGTTCAGACAAGTCCTCGTACTTGAGCTTGTTAGCGGACAATGTACGCTAACAAAATTCTTATGATCTCTTCCTTCCCATTTAAAAATTGATGTCACCAAGCGTGCTGGTCAATAAGACTTGGTTATTGCGGTGAGCAGTAACTTATTATCCTTCAGGAACCACTCCAAGTTTAGGCATACTTGAAACTCGAACTTACCGAGCCAACAAAGATAGTTTATGGTATGCCTCTATTAAAGAAAATGGGCAAGAAATTTTTGTATACGGGGAAAAACCTGGAGCTATTAGAGGAACAGGTTACCCTGATTTTTTGCCACCACCAAATAGACAAATTTAACTAACTCCTAGTAGAAGTTTTCCTGTTGAATTAACCTATGAAAAAAGAAGAGGTGATTCCATAGTTGAAGTGATTCTAGAGCCTTACACTGCTTGGCGGTATTCAACTTCAGACCGCAGGGTTTACATTGGTGGAGATAGATTCAGAGTAGTTTTTTTAGAAAAGGATTCTAATGGAAATAGGGTAAACGGTATCCCTAGTCCATACATTTTATCGGGTGGTGTTCCCTTGCCCGAAGACTTTGAATTTATTTGCCAAGGTTGCCCTGAAAATACTTGTGCTGTTGATTGTGGGGATAGAATTTGTTGTTATGGTAGTGACGGAATGGCAACAGATTTCTATTACAAATAAAAGAAAAAATGAGTACCCCAATACCTTGTGATGCCCTAGCAACCAAAGCAGAATTAAACGAACTGAAGCAGCAAATAAACGAACTTTTTGGCAGATTAGAAGACGATGAAACACAAGTTAAAGACGTTTTAACTGAGGGGAATTTACAAGGAACATTATTTTTAGGTAGTTTTATCGCTGGCATTGATGACATAGTAGAAAAGGTTAAGCCTAGAGTAAACTTGGGAGCGAAAACTAAAACTAATTTTCTCTTTAAAAATGGCAATGGGAAATATTTTAAAAGTGGTACTGTCAATCAACTAAATAAACTTATTCAAGCTAATTCTGCTCAAGCTACCGCAGCTTTAAAAAACTCCGCAATTAATGCAAGTCGGATAACTGGTTTACTGTCTTTTCTCTTACCAGTTCTTAACTACACCTTAATTCAAGTTCAGACTAGAAAACTCAATCCATTAATTCTTGAAAATATTGATAGACAGATAGCAACTGACCAAGTTAACTGGGACTTGACTATGAGAGTCTTTAACTATCAAAGAGATTTAACTGAACAGGAAATAGGACAATTAAAAGCAGATTTTTTAGATAACTTAGCGAACCAAAAAATAATCAATGATGAGAACCAATTAACTAACTCTCAATTGTTTCAACAGATAGATGAGAGAGATATTCTTATCGCTAACCTAAAGTTTCAAATTGAAGAGTTAAAGAGAATATTAGAAGAACAAAAAGAAGAGAATTTAGCTATTGCTGAAGAGTTTGGCTTATTTGCTGGTGAAGCACAAGAAAGGATAAGAGAACTAGAAGACATAAACTTTACTCAAAATGAAAGAATAGAAGCCTTAGAGACTCAACTTGGGGAGCTAGAAAAACAGCTTAATGATTCAGAACTAGACTTACTAGACTCTAGAGAATCCTTAACAGAGTGGGAACTATTTACGGGAACTAAGGGTACAGATTTAACTAATTTACAGTTTGAATTTGCCAATTTTGACTTACAAAATGCACCAGAAATAGAACGAGAAAACAAGGTTAATGAAACTCGTGCTAGGTTCACCACTATCTATGATTACTCTCTAAATAACCCTAGTACTGGTGGTTCTAGTGGTGGTGGTGGATTCCCCCAAAGTGCTAGGGATAGTCTTACTACTACTCAGAATAAGCAGATAGAACTTACAGCTAAACTCGCTGGTATTGACCCCACAACTATCACGGGTTTCCCTGTACCAGATTATCAAGTTACTAGATTTGACAATCCTTTCTCTACCATCATTGATTCTTTATTACCCCAAATAACACCACCAGATACAACTGATACAGGAGATACAGCAGACGTGAATCTAGAAGAGTTTTCTAATAATTTTGATAATAAGTTTGAAGCTATAGCTGCGACTCTAGCAGGATTAACCGCAACGGTGAATAATATTGACCTCAATACTAATCCTACAAATCTAAGTACCACTGTCGGCAACGCTGTCTGTAGCACCACAGCACCCACAGGATGTATGACTCAAAATGTAACTAATCCCTTGATTCAAGGACAACAGGGAATTAGTAACAAACTCAATGATATTGCTTCGACTTTATCGGCTGCATTTGGTGCGGGAAATGCGATCTCCAATCAAGCTATTTTTGATGTTGTTACAGCAACCAATAACATTGTTAGCAAGGGTTGGGCAAGTACTGCCATAGACAAGACTCTCAATGCTGCCAATTTTGCCCTATCCCTTCATAACGCGATGATGTTGAGTACTAATATCGCTGAGACAATATTAGATGTCTTGACGGTCATTTCGATTTGGGATTTTAGATTTGGGATTTGGGATTTTCCCCTCCTTAAAAGAAGGGGCTTGCAGATTTTAGATTTGGGATTTTGGATTAATGATTTTATGATTTGATAATTTGGGATTTTCCCCTCCTTAAAAGAAGGGGCTTGTGGAAATTTATAATCCAAAATCGGCAATCCAAAATCCCAAATGGGGCGGTCAGTCGTCATTGTCAAAAATTAATCACCACTCCTGGTAAAGACAATAAATTAATCGGCGAAGCACTCACTGAAATCATTGATGAAGCCTTTAAACAACACCGTCTCTGGCGAGAAACTAGCAACCAACAAAATTATCTCGACTCAGCAGCCGAGTTGAAAACTCGAATCAACTTAACCTTAAACAAATGGATTGAGAAGGCAGGCTATGAAGCAGGGAAATTATTACGGAACCTAAAACTCAAAGCAGATCAATGGTGGTATTTTTTAGACCATCCAGAGATTACTCCTGATAATAATCTGGCAGAAAGAGCTTTGAGATTAGCAGTTACTAAACGAAAAGTTAGTGGTGGTTCTCGTTCTCTGGAACGATTTCAAGAAACAGCGAATTTATTAAGTGTCATTCAAACCTGTCGCTTTCAGGGACGTTCTACCCTAAAGGATACCGCTTCGCATATGATGGATTTTTTCACCCAATCTCTCATGGCAACTGTGGCTATTCATGAGCGCCCTTCTTTAATCTCTCATTTTGACATCTGAATCTTTACGAGACGATAATCAAGGTGTTTGCGATATTTCCTTGTATCTATAACAGCGTTTTATGATTTATCAAAACCAAAATTCATTTTAGGAAATACTTTCGATAGATTCAAACTTAAATTATCAAAAGTGGGAATACTAACTATTTCATCTGGTAAAAAAATATTTTTAGACCGGTAATTATAGCGATCTACATTACTTTGCAAAGGAGTTTGATAAACTTCTAAATTATTATTTACTAAGTTAAAAATCCAATAATTATTGATTCCTGCTTCTGCGTAAAGAGATAATTTAATTTTTTGGTCGAAGTTTAAAGTAGAGTCGGAAATTTCGATAATTAGGATAATATCTTCAGGAACAGGATGGGATGATAAGTAATCGTCATCTTTTTTCTTCGCAATAACTATATCTGGTTCTGGTTCGCTGGTAGAAGAGATAATAATAGGTTCTTGTATTCTAATAACCACATCTCTTCCAAGAGAATCATATAACTCTCTCCATAAAAGAGAATTACAAACAGAATGAGGAGTTCTTTTGGGCGACATTTCGATAATTTCCCCTCTAATCAATTCAATTTTGTCGTTTTCGGTAAAAAACCCCAAATCCACTAATCGATGATATTCTTCTACAGTAAATTTTTTATGGGTAGTTGGAACCATGAGAAACTTATTTTGATGTTTTTGATATAGATATTTTAGGTCTACTAAGATTAGACTAAAGAAGATAATAAGCACACTAAATTATCAATTTCTTCCCTGAGAGTGAAATAGTGGACGCAAGCGCGAATACAGTTTGGATTAGCAATTGTTCTTAGTAAGAATCCTTTTTCTTCTAGTTTGTGTACGATTACACTATTTTTGCCTGGAACTTTAAAAGATACCAAACCTGCTTCGGGAGGAGTCGTTTTTAAACATTCCACTCCAGAAATCTTTTGCAGACTTGACCACAAATGATTACTCAACTGGCAGATCTTTTCGTATCGTTCTTGAGAATTTCCCCATTGACGATGAACTAATATGGCTTCTTGTAAGCCGACATACAGAGGATAAGCCGAAGTTGCTACCTCAAACTTCTCTCCACTGTTTTTCCAACTTTCAGGTTTTCCAGAAGCGTCAATCTTAATACCTCGCCAACCAATAAATGTGGGATATAAAGTAGCAAAAGCATTGTCACTAATATACAATCCCCCGACTCCAGCAGGACCACATAACCACTTGTGTCCTGTGAAAGCATAATAGTCAATTCCTGAATCTGGTAAGTTTAGCGGTAAAGAACCGACAGATTGAGCTGCATCAGCTAATACTTGAATAGGATAACCGCTCTGAGTAGGGTAGTTGTGACAAACCGTAACTATTTCCTTGAGGGGCAAAACCTGACCAGTATTCCATAACAAATGACTCATCACTAGTAAACGAGTACGAGGAGTTAACGACTCCTCGATAATTGTAACGGGATTACCCTGATTTAAAGTATTTAAAATATGGCAAATTTCAACTTTTACACCGAAACGACGCGATATTTCATCAACTATAGCAATTATGCCAGGATGTTCACAGTCAGTCATTAAAATGCTATCTCCTGGTTGCCAATCTATACCCCACAAAGCAATATTGCAGCCAGCAGTAACATTTTCTGTCAAAGTAATAGTATTAGCTGTTGTTCCTAATTCTTCGGCAATTATTTTTCTAGTTAAAGCGGTTTTATTCTGTAACCAACTATTAATCTCTCCCGAAAAGGGTCCTGTTTCTTGAATATAACGATGGGTATTGATCATTGCATCCAAAGCCAATTGAGGAAGAGTCCCTTGACCACCAAAGTTAAAATAGGTCTTATTAGTTAATCCGAGAAATTGTTTTCGATGTTGTTCAATCGAGATTTTGCCTATATTGCTGGTCATAGTTAATTGATAATGAATCCTGACTTTTTTCTTTTTTTTGTAACCCAATGCTGCTAACCGACCAATTATTGCTCAACTATAAACGCTGTCGTCGGCGAACTTACTTAGAAGTATATGGTAATCGAGCAGAAAAAGACCCTGAAAAAGAATTCCTCCTGAAGCTCAAAAAAGAAAATCAGTTACATATTACCAGTACTTTGGAATCTCTACTCCTACCCTATCAAAAACCTGATGGTCAAGATTCGTTCCTTAATTCCCAACAAACCCAAGAATTAATGGCACAAGGTGCAGAATGTATCTATGGCGGTAGTTTATATCTTTCTTTTGAGCAGTGGCAAGATTCTATCATCACTAAAAATGATCATAATTCTTTTGATGCGGAGAATATTGCTTTTCTGGGAAAACCTACTTTGTTGATCAAAATACCAGGAGAATCTATTTTTGGTGATTGGCTATATTTCCCCATCAATATTAAATTAGGTCGTCGTCCCAAACCAGAATATAAGCTTATTGCTGCTTATCATGCTCAGATGTTAGCTGCAATTCAGGGAGTTTTACCCCCTCAATCTGAATTAATTCTTCGTCAACAAAATAGTTATCAAATTCACTTGGAATATTGGCTAGAGAGAATGTATAGTATGGTAGCTGAATGTGTTGCTATGTTAATGGTGCAACAAGAACCAGAAGTATTTATTTCTCGTCAGCGATGTAGTCTTTGTAGCTGGTATAGTCACTGTTATAACATTGCTAAATCACAACAACATCTATCCTTAATTCCTGGTGTAACCCCCAAACGCTATGAGTCTCTCATTGATATGGGACTAGATAGTGTAGAGTCTATTGCAGCAGTTTCTTCAGAGCGTCTGGGAGATAAAATTGGTAAAAGTATTGCCCTATTCCTTAAACAACAAACTCAGTCTTTATTATTAGAAAAAGCTATGGTGAGGGCAGATCTCAAGCTTCAGGATTTGCCTCCTAGTTCTCCTATTGAATTATATTTTGATATTGAAGCAGAACCAGACCGTCAAGTTGATTACTTGTTAGGAGTACTTTTTGTAGATCGAATACGCAATACTAAGAAATTCTATCCTTTTTTGGCAGAACATCCTACAGAAGAAGCTCAAGCTTGGAAACAATTTTTTGAATTTGTCAGCCTGTATCCAGAAGCCAAAATTTTTCACTTTTCAGAATATGAAGTAGAGACTATAAAACGTTTGGCTAACCTTTATCAAACTCCTCAATCATCTATCAAGGTCTTATTATCTCGCTTTGTCGATCTTCATCACTTAGTTACTAAAACTGTAATTCTTCCTGTAGAAAGTTATTCTCTCAAGTCTGTAGCTAATTGGTTGGGTTTTAGTTGGCGTGAAGAGGATGGTAGCGGGGATCAATCGGTATGTTGGTATGATAGCTGGCTCAAAACTCAGGATCGAACTTTTTTAGATGCAATTTTGAGTTACAACGAAGACGATTGTTATGCTACCTATCATTTGAAAAATTGGCTAGTAGATTTTCTAGAACAGTCTCAACAGAAATAAATACTTGAATCTGGCTACTTTACACAATTACTTAACCCGTGAGTTCGTAGTTCAATGAATTCCTGAATTTTTAGCTTTGTCGAACTCTCGTATTTAACAGTGGACAGTAATGATTAACTAATCTTATCAGACTAATAAATATTAATTTGTCAACTATGCTTTACAAAACTAAATATATTTGTTACATTAGTTAACATAGAAAAGCAACAAAACAGAGGAACGCCCTATGTACACCAGACAACTAGATAACGGAACTCTTAACAACTACGCTGTTGAACCAAAAATGACCTACGCAGAATATCCAGCGGTATGGGAGCAAAAACGTTATCTACAACAAGGTGCAGTTGCAGCATTCTTAGTCACAGCATTAGTTTTAGTTTCTCTCTTCGTTAGCTAATAGATTTCATCTCTCGTCAAATTCGTCCGTCAACATTGATTTTCTCCTACTTAACCTTGGTGTGTGCGCGCCAAGGTTTTTTGCTAAAAGAATGATATTGAGTCTAGTTAATATACACTTCCTTTGCAGCACGATATAGTAAGGAATGCAAATAGACTAAAGATGACATATTTTTGCTATACCCTCCTCCAATGACGGTTGCTACAGGATAACCAGCCGTTAAACAATTAGTTAATACCATTCTTTCCCTGCGATAAATACCCCTGTCTGTTAAAGCTAATTTACCTAACCGATCGCCGAAATGGGTATCTATTCCTGCATCATAAAATACTAAGTCTGGTTTGACTTGAGATAATAAGTCTGGCAAATGTTTTCCTAGTATTTGTAAGTAACCATCATCATCCATGCCTACAGGGAGTGCTATATCCCAATCACTTTGTTGCTTTTTACCTGGAAAATTGGCTTCGCAGTGCATAGAGAAAGTAAAAACACGGGGATCATTGCGGAAAATGTAGGCGGTACCATCTCCTTGATGTACATCCAAATCAATAATTAAAATTTTTTTTACTAAGCCTTTTTCCAATAAAATCTGGCAAGCAATAGCAATATCGTTAAAAATGCAAAATCCTGAACCATAATCAGGAAAAGCATGATGGGTACCACCAGCAGTATTACAAGCTAAACCCTGTTTTAATGCTAGTTGGGCTGTCAAAATCGTACCACCTACTGCAATACGAGTACGTCTGGCTAAAGCTGCACTCCAGGGTAAGCCGATACGACGCTGTACCCGATATTCTAGAGTTCCTTCGCAATAACCTTTGATATAGTCAAGATCGTGAACTAAACCGATATCTTCCAGGCTTGGTAATTCAGGAGTATGAATATCTTTGAAGGTGACGATGTTGTCTTTGAGTAATAAGTCTCGCAGTAGACCAAACTTTGCCATCGGGAAACGATGGGTATCTGGTAAAGGGGCTACATAGTCTTCATGGTAGACAAGACAGAAATCCATTAAATGTCTAATATTTTCTGACAATAGGTAATTAATTTAGTACTGCGATCGCAGATTGTTTTCAGACGCTTTTCTCTGGTGCTAGTTTGACGAGAAGAAGCCAGAAATAACATATCTGTGCTTAATAAGCGAAATTCCCGTTGAATTTCTGTATGAAGCGATCGCCATAAAGAAACTGCTTCTATATCTACATTATCATCCCCTAAAGTCATGATTTCTTGTTCAAAGCACTGTTGTAGTTTAGGGAACTGTTGAATCATTTCCGAGGAAGGATCAGAAGTAGTTTTTGCATCCACAAAACTTTTTTGCCACTGATTCAATAAAGTCATGAATTCCTGATATGGTGTTTTATGTAACATAGATCACATTAAAATAGGATTTTGGTATGTGTTACTACTTTTTCGTCAGATTAAGGTAAAATTTTGGTAAATAAATTTGATTTTTTGGTTTTGACTTGATCTTAATCACTGTTTATATTTCTCTAATAAATTTAAATAAATTAATTATTACTAAACAGACCTAGCTTACTATCAAAATCAGGCATTGACCAAAATTTAGTAGCTGGCTTTCAGAAATAAATAATATCTTCTAATTTTTATTGATAAATAAATGTAAAACTGAAAGTATGTATCTGTACTTTGAGTGATTTTCCCCTAAAATCCTCAATCGTAAACCTGTCTGCCACTATGACTGCTACATCTACATTGGAAAGTCCTACCAATTATTGTGAACTACCCAGCTGGTTACAAGAATGTATGCTCAAGCAACAGTCTGACCAAGCTGATGAACATATAGACCTGATCTGTCGAGCCTTTAACTTGGCTTTTGAACTCCATAAAGGTCAATATCGTAAATCTGGAGAACCTTACATCGCCCATCCTGTGGCTGTTGCAAGTTTATTAAGAGATTTGGGAGGAGATGATGTAACGATTGCTGCGGGATTTCTACACGACATTGTAGAAGATACAGAAGTCACACCAGAAGAGATTGAAGAACGTTTTGGTGCAGACGTTAGGCAATTGGTAGAAGGAGTGACCAAGCTTTCTAAATTCAATTTTTCTAGCACTACAGAAAGACAGGCTGAGAACTTTCGCAGAATGTTTTTGGCAATGGCAAAAGATATCCGCGTCATCATTGTGAAACTGGCGGATCGGCTGCACAATATGCGAACCCTAGAACATCTCAAACCAGAGAAACAGCAGCGCATCAGCCGTGAGACGAGAGAAATATTTGCTCCCCTAGCAAACCGATTAGGTATTGGACGATTTAAGTGGGAATTAGAAGATTTATCTTTTAAATACTTAGAGACAGAAGATTACAACCAAATTAAAGCCCTCCTTTCAGAACGCAGAGATGATCGTGAAGCCAGAATCAACAAAATGACTGAAGTTTTGCGATCGCGTTTGAATAAGTTAAACATTAAAGTGCTGGAGCTAAAAGGTCGTCCCAAGCATCTTTATGGCATTTATCAAAAAATGCAGCGACAAAACAAAGAATTTGACGAAATTTATGATATCGCTGCTGTAAGAATTATCGTTGAAAAGAACGAAGAATGCTATCGAGCCTTGGCTGTGGTTCACGATGCTTTTAAACCCATTCCAGGTCGATTTAAGGATTATATTGGATTACCCAAACCCAACCGCTATCAATCGCTACACACTACTGTTGTGGGCTTAAATGGTCGTCCCCTAGAAGTGCAAATCAGAACTATGGAGATGCACCACATCGCAGAATATGGGATTGCTGCTCATTGGAAGTACAAAGAAACAGGTTCCAGTGATACTCAAATCAATTCTGATGATGAAAAATTCACTTGGCTCAGACAGCTACTAGACTGGCAAAATGACCTCAAAGATGCCCAAGAATACATTGACAGTCTTAAAGATAATCTCTTTGAAGATGATGTTTATGTCTTTACCCCCAAAGGGGATGTGGTAGTTCTAGCCCAAGGCGCAACCCCTGTAGATTTTGCCTATCGCATTCACAGTGAAATTGGTAATCATATGAAAGGAGTCAGGGTTAATGGGCGTTGGTCAGCCCTCGATCTGCCTCTAACCAATGGAGATATTGTGGAGATCATTACCCAGAACAATAGCCATCCCAGTTTAGATTGGCTCAATTTTGTGGTGAGTCCCACCGCCCGTAATCGGATTCGTCAATGGTTTAAGCGATCGCATAGAGATGAAAATCTGGCTCGTGGTAGAGGACTACTAGAAAAGGAAATGGGCAAAACAGGAATGGATGCCCTGCTAAAATCTGAACCGATGCAAATCACTGCCCAAAAATGTAACTATCAATCTGTGGATGACCTGATGGCAGCCCTGGGCTATGGTGAAATAACTCAAAATCAGGTAGTAAACCGTCTCAGAGAAGTTATTAAAGAACAACAACCAGTAGAAAAAATAACCGAAGCAGAGGCAATAGCCAATCTCACTTCTGAGGTCAATACAGAAGTTACAGCCCCTGCCAAAGGTAGTAAATCCCCCATAGCAGGAGTAGAGGGTTTACTTTATCACCTAGCAGGTTGTTGTAAACCCCTACCAGGAGAAGCCATTATTGGAGTTGTTACCCGTAGTTCCCGGGGTATTTCCATTCACCGTCAAGGTTGCAATAATGTGGAAAAAATCCCAGGAGAAAGACTAGTTCCCGTAAACTGGAATCCCATCGATGAATATGGTAGACCCCTTACCTATCCTGTTGATCTGCAAATTGAAGCCATCGATCGAGTTGGGGTACTCAAAGATATTCTCTCTCGGTTTAGCGATCAAAATATTAACGTGCGTAATGCTGGAGTTAAAACTACTCGCAACAAACCAGCCTTAATTTCACTTAGTATCGATATTCGCGATCGTCAACAGTTTGAATATACTATAAATAGAGTTAAAAATATGAGTGATATCCTCAATATTCGTCGAGTTAGTCAAGGAGATAGTTAAGTTAATTCTATTAGGTTAATTCTCTAAGGCACAGCTTTCCATACACGACTATAATATTAGTTATTAAATTTGTCATTAATTTAAAGTTAATAAAAAGAATAGTCGAAGATACTCTACCTTGCCCTAAAGGAAATGAGTCGCAGTATACCACAAGGGTACAATGTGTTTCATAATTCCCTATCGGTCAAAAGGCAGAGCCTGCGTCGATTTCGTCAAAGGTATAAGGAGAATTTCGTGTTTAAAAATGCCTCCAACTGGCAAAAATTCGGAGATCGGCTGAGTTTTTTGTTCAATCCTCAACATAAAATACTTTCCAGACTAGCTTACTCTCTGTTACCTTTGGCTTTGTCTGCTGCTCCAGCTATGGCAACAGGAGAAGTATTAGGGGTTGTTAAAAGTCCTGATAATGCTAGGCAATGGTCAGAGATTTTAAGTCGCTTAGAAAGAGTAGGCGTTAAATACTGTACTATAGATGCTACTAACTGGAAAACAGAACTAGACTTAGGCACTGTCAGTGTTTTGCTCTTACCCAACATTGAAACTCTTAACGCAGTTCAGGCAAACATTATCGAAAACTGGATGAATCAGGGGGGAAAAGTCATTGTTTCTGGACCTACAGGCAATTTATCCAGACCAGAAATTCGTTCTCAATTACGCAATCTATTTGGGGCATACTGGGCTTATCCTCTCTCCTCTACATCTAATTTAGAACTTTCCCCCAACAGCCCTCCCGAATGGGTTGGTCGTCGCCAACTCGAAAACAACATCATGGGTGCAGTGCTTTTTCCCTCTGATAATAACAGCCAAACTGCTGCTGTCTGGCTAGATGAGAGCAAATCACCAGCAGCTATACTGACTGAGAATTCCACCGTTCTAGGCTGGCGCTGGGGAGTAGAAGCGGTGGCAGATGCTAGCTTGGATACAGCCTGGTTACAAGCCTCTTTAAATCGTTATGGAATTAGTACTTACGGCAGATTTTCCCCTACCAGATACACCCCGCCTCTTCCTTGTCGTCCCAATATAGTACCTAAAAAACAACCTGAGCCTTTTATCCCTGGGTGGCAACTAGAGCGTTCTGAGTCTCCTCTAAATTCTCGCCCCAATGTTACCCTTTCTCCCTCTCAAATCTACGAAATGACTCAAGAATTAGAGGGTTTAATTAGTCGATTTGAAAGTACTCTGCTCACAGCAGATGCCCTAGAAAGTAATCTAGGCTTATCTACTACTGAAGCAGTAACCAGGCGATTTACCAAAAATATTAGTACCAAAGAACAATTAAAAAATAGCACTAAAAACTCTCGCTATAATACAGCACACCAAGCACTCAACAAAGCTAAAAAAAACCTCAACAACTTCTCCTCCCTAATTCAACAAGGTAGAATCACCCAAGCCAAAGGGGAATGGCTTGAAGCCAAAAGAACCCTCTGGGATAATTATCCTACAGACCGCCCCGTCTCTAAAGCAGAAATCCGTGCTATTTGGTTAGATAGAGGAACCATTGTTAAAACGAGATCGGAAGCTGATTTAGCCAAAATCTTCGACAACATGGCAAAAGGGGGCATTAACACCGTTTTCTTTGAGACTGTTAATTCTGGCTATACCATTCATCCCAGTAGAATTGCTCCCCAACAAAATCCCTTAGTTAGAGGCTGGGATCCCCTAAAAGCTGCGGTTAAACTGGCTCATGAGCGGGGGATGGAGCTACACGCTTGGGTCTGGACTTTTGCAGCAGTCAATAAGCGTCACAATGTCATTGTCAATGAGCCAGAAAACTATCTTGGTCCTGTTTTGTCTCGCCATCCTGATTGGGCAATGACAGACAAAAAGGGTAATAAGTTTCATCCCAAATCTGGCAAAGCCTTTTTCGATCCAGCTAATCCAGGGGTACAACGCTACTTAACCTTATTGTTAGAAGAAATAGCAACCAATTACGATGTTGATGGAATTCAATTAGACTATATCCGTTACCCCTTTCAGAATTATTCTACTAATTTCGGTTATGGTATTGCAGCAAGAGCTGAGTTTGAGAAGCAAACAGGAGTCGATCCTATTACTTTGAGTTTAAGAGATCCTCTATGGTCACAATGGACAGGATTTCGGATCAAGCAAGTCGATAATTTTGTCGAATCCATATCTCAAAAACTTAAAGAAAAAAGACCTGGTTTGATTTTATCTACTGCTGTGTTTCCCATAACTCGCCATAAAAGAGTCAATCAAATACACCAAAACTGGGAAGAATGGGTTAGACAAGAATGGATTGATCTATTAGTTCCTATGACCTATGCTCTAGATGCCCAACAGCTAAAGGAGCTAACTCGCCCCCTATTTGCTCGTAAACCTGAAGGAACAGCTTTACTACTACCCAGTATTCGTTTACTCAATGTACCAGACATTGTCGCAGTAGATCAGATGCAGTTGCTTCGAGGGATGACCACTCAAGGATTTGCTTTTTTTGCTGCCGAAAATTTTAATTCTCGTCTAGCTAATATTTTTGGTCGCACCAATGGCAATACTCAGAAATATCAATCCCAACCTTTACCCCATCGCAAGCCATTTGAAGCTGGTTTCTCCCGCTACAATAAACTACAAAAAGAATGGAATTTCTTTTTGAGTCATAATCAGGTATCTATGAGCCAAACTAGTCTCAAAGAGTGGGGAACCAAGGCAGACGAATTAGCATCAGCTTTAGAAAAATTGGTTAATGAACCTTCTAAAACCCGCCTCCTCTCAGCTAAAGTGAGCTTATCTTCTCTCCGTCGTCGGCTTCCTAGATGGCTCAAAGAAGACCCCAATATTGGCACTTATCAAGCAGCCGTTTGGGAAAATAATCTCGCTTCTTTGGATCGATTACTTAAATATGGAGATAGTAGAATCTTAGAAGACTAGTCTTGATCTGGGAAGATTGGGAAGATATTAATAATTAACCAATTGGTTAATTATGAAGTTCAAGTTAAGGATCTTAGTATAGTTGAACTTCACTCACTATTATGAAAATAGGCATAAACTCCCGATCTTTCAAGCTTTTACCGAGGTAAGACTTTTAATGGCATCAACTCAAAATGTAAGGTTATACCTTGCCTACTGGTTTCAGTTAGGGAAGAGGTTGGTGCTTGATAATGGGAAAGAAATATTATTACCCAACCCCGTGATAGAAAAAGATACGTACTCTCAGCAGTTTGAAGAATGCTGGGATAAAGTTTCTCAATTAGAGGGAAAAAACTGTTACCTCGAAGGAACAGACTACACCATTGATTGCCTACTGTCCTCCGCATGGGAGATCTATCCTTGTGCTAGGTGCGATATGCCCATTGCCGTAGTAGAGTCTGGTCTCCCTCCCATTCATTGTCCTTGTAACGATTTAATGTATTGGCCAAACCTGGATTTGCCCTTACCAAGATCGCCAGTGAATACGAAAAATCATTTAACTCGGTTAAAAAATCGCCTAAATAATTCCTAAAATTATAATTCTGATTTAACCGAACAGTATTGCATCACCAATAGTTCTAGCTGGGAACTAATATCATTTCCCTTTAAGTTTGCTACAGATGATTGACGCGGAGACACGGTGATACTAAATCCGATTCGTAAAGTGTAGTTTTAAGGCTGACACGGAGACTGGGAGAAAGGGGGACGCGGAGAATTTTAATTCCCTACGGTTAACACCATATTTGTCAACAGGATTTAGTATGACACGGAGATTAATGTATAGCATATCTAGAGTGATTTGATATAACTATATTAGATCATCAAAAAACACTGCCTCAACTCATCCCAGGCTTAGTTGTTTTACAACGGTGAGTTAATTGATCGGTGTTCCCCGCTCAAGCAGTGTTTTCGAGATTTAGGAAAAGATTTAATATTGAAGCACAATTTATTTTCTCTCTTGTTGTCTTTTCCTAATTTAGGTGTTTAAGCCTTCAAACTCAAAGTATTATTACTAATTCTAATTAACACTCGCCGTTAACAGCTAAGTCATAGATCGTTATCAATACTAGCAAGAGAGAAAGAGATAATATTTCCATAAGACTTTTAACTCTTCTCTTGGTAAAACCGTAATTTTCTTTACAGTTTTGTGTACTATCTTTAATATATTGTAAGGTTGCCACCAATACAATAAAATATACTATAAGTATTAATAATGTATTAGATTTGATAATCTAATAATTGTTGACGGATGATAAGCTTAGACGCATTTACATGGCATTATTAGAGCAGTGAAAGCCATGTGGGAACAGATTCAGCTAAGAAACTTTAGTGCGTCTAAGCTTAGTTTTTATTTAATTTTTCCAAATCTGCGATCGCGTTTTTGATAATGAACAATCGCTTTTTCCAACTGTTTTGGAGCAAAATCTGGCCAAAAAGTATCTGTTACATATATTTCTGTATAAGCAATTTGCCACAATAAAAAGTTGCTTAAGCGCATTTCTCCACTGGTGCGAATCAGTAAATCGGGATCAGAATTATTAGCTGTATCAAGATGTTGAGAGATTAAATCTGCATTAATTGTTTCGGGTAACAACTCTTGGCGGGCGACTTTTTCAGCAATACTGCGACAGGCTTTAACTATTTCGTCTCTACCACCATAATTAATTGCTACATTAAAGTTTATCCCCTGATTGTGCTGAGTTATTGCCATAGAATGCTCTATTACTTGCTGTAAAGATAAAGGAAGGGCAGACAAATCCCCAATAAATTTGAGACATACTCCTTCTTGTTGCATTTCTTCCAATTCTTGTTTAATAAATCTCTCAAATAAATTCATCAAAAAACTGACTTCTGTTAGAGGGCGACCCCAATTTTCTGTAGAAAAAGCGTAAACAGTTAAAGTTCTAATTCCCCAATTTTTACAAGCTCGTAAAATTTCTTTGAGAGCATTCACCCCTTGAAGATGTCCTTCAATTCTTGGTAACCCTTGTTGTTTTGCCCACCGACCATTACCGTCCATAATAATAGCTATATGTTGAGGTAACTTGTTGTAATCGATATTGATTGGTCTAGATCGAGTTGAGATTAATTTTGTAGACATATCATTTAGCATTTAACATTTAACATTTATCATTTATCATTTAACATTTATCACTTGAGTAGAGTTGGAGCCAAACAGCTTGTCTAAATACTCTGGTGTTAAAGTGCGACTCCATTGCATCATCTGTTCTAGAACTTTTATAAAACTAAAAATCAATTCAATTTTGTAGTTTATTTTCCAAGACTGCCATTCTAGTGTTTGCATCATACGTCGAAAAGTCGTGAACAGACGCATCATGGAATGATAAGAATTACCAGGAGATTTAGCTTTGATTTGATGACGGAATTGATCAGGATATAACCACATTCCAAAACCCCAAAACTTAGTTAAATGATTAATTTCATCCTGCAATAATTCTGCTAATATTTGTTGTATTGTTCCAGTAGTGCGAGTCATCAACCATAGATAAAGACATACGGCACTATATTCTGTAATAATGCGATGTAACCCATGACGATATAAGTCTCTATGAGGATGATCTGAAGGATTATAGGGTTTGGGTTTGCGCCATTGAATAACTGGTTTTTCTCCTGTAAGTTGTTGATAAATTTTACTTAGTGCTGGGGTATGTTGTCTTTCTTCCTTTTCCCATAAACCCAATTCAATTATTGTGTTATCTTTCTTAACTTTCCCTCCCACAAATCTCGCCATCTCAGGATGAATTGCTTCTAAATATTGTCGGCTAGTTTGGGTATAGTCTCTAATAGGAGCTTCTGTATCTAATGAACCTTTAATAATAGCTAAAAAGACTTCTAATTCTAGATTAATAATCTGAGATTGACTAACACTATGCCATTCGATATTTTGCCAAGAACGAGGCTTAGGATTAATGAATTGTAAAGACAAATTTTCTATGCGATCGCGTAAATATGCTAAATTAAGATATTGTTGAGTTAAATAATGTACTCTTTTTTTAGTCTGAAAAAATGTCGGTTGATAACAAATTTCTCCTGCTAAATCCCTAGCATTTAGATACTGATTCATGACTGATAAAATCTCTGCTGAATATAATTGAATGCTTGTTTTTGTTATATTCAGCAGTCTATAAAAAATCTAATTGCTTGTCAGTCGTTTATAGTCGGGAGTTTAATAACTAATAGGGTCGGAAAAAGTCGGATAATTGATCTAAAACTAATAGGAAAATCTTGCTATCTCCAATCCTCCCAATTCTGATTAAAGATAGAAGTATCAGGAAAAGCTATGGGATTGCCCGAATCATTTAATTTCCTCTGTAAAAACTGCAATTCTTTCTCTTTGATATAGGACTCATCAATTAATTCATAGGGCATAATGTCATTATCTAGAACATAGGAAGCGATCATTCCTGCTGCTGCACCAGATGACCATTCAAAGGAATGTACTCGATATGCTGCTGCTGCAATATGACTAGTAGCAATGGTTTTACCTGTAACAACTAAATTATCTATTTTCTGGGGAATCATAGCTCTTAAAGGGATTTGGAAAGGATAAGCCTGTCCTCCACCTCTTCTTTCTCCTTTTCTCTCCGTATTGCCTGGTTTTTCCGCAGGATACTTAGTCATACAGGGGTGAAAATCGATCGCGTAATGACCAATACCAATAGAATCAGGATATATTGTCGAGCGAGTACGTCTGGCTAATTTGGCAATATTGGTATCCTTGTTAACTGAAGTTTCTAGTCCAGCCAGAACTTTCCATAGTTGACGGTAGGTAACAGGATCGAGATTGCTTTGATAATATTCATCTCGATAGTTGCGACGGGAAATATCAACTTCGTGAACTGTAAAACCTTTAGAGTAGCCTGGATAAACTCGACCAATAATTCTTCTTCCTTCCCTCATGTAAGGATATTTAGATAAACCATGTGCTGTTCCCATAGGGGAATCTAAACCTGTTAGTAAGCGGTGATTGGGATCGGGTTTTTTTACTCCATCCCCTAATTGAGAATCAGTTGTACCTGCAACTAACCAAAAGAAATAGCCTAAAGCGTGATCTTCTCCTTTTTTCAAAGTTTCAGTGCGCAATCCTCCTAACCATCCTCCTGGTTGTAATTGCCCCGTAGCTTGGAGTTGTTCACGGGTATAAACGAGATTATCTTGAGATGTACCTGGACGATAATCATTACCCCATGTCCAGTTTTGCATCGAGATATCCCCAGGAGTGGGCGCAGTAAAATTAATACCTCCAAAAGTTTCAGGATCTCCTGTTTCGGGACTCCAGATACGACGATAGGTGAAAACTAAATTAAAATCTGCCAATCTTTCCAGTTCATAACTGTAGTAGCGATGATGTTGTAGATAAAATGGGGGCATCTCATTTTTTTGCGGTTCTTCAGTTGCTTCCATAGCAAAGGTATAAGTAAACCCTTGAGTGCAATAGGGATCTGCTGAAACACTAGATGAAGAAGGTTCTAAATGGGAGAGAGGATCAATGCCTAAACGGTGAGGAACATCGGCAAGAGCTACTATTTCTCCTGTTTCTGTGGCTTCTATAACATACCAATCTGGATCAGCTTGAGGCGGTAATAGCTGAATAATTTTTTTCTTCAATAACCTGGAATCTTGGTAGCTATAAGCATCTTCAATGGTGCGCGAAAGAGGATAGTTATTAAGTGCGGGTTTTCCTGGTTGAGGGGAATGCTGAATTGCTGTGGCTCCTACTATTTTATTTCCTTCTATATCTAATTCCTTAATTACAGTAGAAGGAAACCAGTATAAAGTCCCCTCGCCTTTGGTTTCCGCATCTTGCAATTGCTCCCATAATATAGTGTGGGCATCTTTAGGAAGAAAACAAGAGACACTTACCCAACAATCCCCAGGGTCTAATTTGCCATAAAAATCTTCAATTCTGGCTCGTAACTCCAGATAACCACGAGGATAGAATAAACGCGCTCTTTGGGTTTCTCTTTCATCGAGTGCAGATGTTCCCTGAGAAGAGATTTGTCCCCCTACCCAGTCAGTAATTTCAGTTAAACAGACAGTCTTTCCTTCTAGTAAAGCTTCGTAACTAGCAGCAGCACCAGCTAAACCACCTCCCACAACTAATAGTTCACATTCTACCGTCTGATCTGGACTTGGAGATGATTGAGCTTGACTCTTAACAATAGTAGATTTCCAGAGTAGTAAACTTAACGAGAGTCCCAAAAAAGATTTAAAACAACTACTTATCGTTTGATACTGCATGATGATCGAAATAAGTGATTGGAATTAATCCGTTCATTATAGGGAGAATGGAGCAATACATTGAGAAATTAAATCTTTTACACTGGAAACAGGAATAATCGGAATTTTTAGCTGATTACTTACTTCTTCTACTGTCATATCATCGAGAAACCGAGTGTCGTTATGCTTCAGCATCAGAGATGGCAGTAAAATACCATCACCTAAATCCTTCTCAGACAAACCAGCAAGTAAATCTTGTCCTGTTAGTAATCCTGTTACAGTTATTTCCTGTCCCCAATATTCACTGCGTAAAGTCATTAAATTAACTTCTAATCCTACTACAGAATTTAATTGCTTTACTAAAGGTTGAAAAGCTTGTTCTACCGCATTTCCTACTACCCAACTGAAACGACGAGGTTCAGTTACTTCCTTGGGTAGCATCTGATTAGCTAGGGTTTGGAACTCCTTGAGAAATAAACGAATCGATCCCACACCATTACCAATTTGAGGATAATCTTCATAATGGGATTCTGGAGGTAATTCTTGTCTAGCAATCAAAAACCATTCATCAGCCAACCAAGCTACATTGCTACCAAATTTTTGCTTAAATTGAGTTTGCATTAGTTGCACCTGTTTTATAACTTCTATCGCTTTGGCTTGACTAACAGGGATTAGTTCATCTTCTGGAGGGCGAAACTTAGTTAAGCCAACAGGAACAACCGCAACAGAAGCCACCGCAGGTATATCTCCCGTATGGAAAGAGGCTAAATCTAATAAAGTTCTCTCTAAATGGATACCATCGTTAATCCCAGGACATACTACTACTTGAGCATGAATTTGTAAGCGTCTTTCTTGAAACCACTGTAAATGGAACAAAATTTGCCCAGCACGAGGATTTTTTAACAAACGAGTTCTAATATCAGGTTCGGTAGCATGAACTGAGACATACAACGGAGAGAGGCGCATTTGTTCGATTCTTTGCCATTCTTTCTCTGTGAGATTGGTTAAAGTTAGATAGCTACCATAGAGAAAACTGAGACGATAATCATCATCTTTTAAGTAGAGACTGGATCTTTTTCCAGGAGGTTGCTGATCGATAAAACAAAAAGGACAATGATTATTACATTGAATTAAGCCATCAAATAGAGCTGTTTCAAATTCCAATCCTAAGTCTGCATCATAATCTTTTTCGATTTCTACCTGATGAATTTTCCCTGCTGTATCAATTACTTCTAGCTCTAAATATTCATCGGCACATAAATAGCGATAATCAATTAAATCGCGAGGAATAGTTCCGTTAATAGATACAATTCTATCTCCTGATTCAAAACCAATTTCTTCGGCAATTGAATCTGGTAAAACTTTGGTTATTTTGGCTGGTTGAATAGATGCTTGACTCACTATTAGAAAGAAATATATTTTATCAGAATCTAAAGAATAAACTAAAAACCCAGTCGTAAAAAATTACAACTGGGAAAAAATTATTTATCAACAAAGACTTGTTACCAACTAGATTTAACAACTCCAGGGAGTAAACCTTCATGAGC
>JASJDB010000042.1 GCA_030065315.1 Xenococcaceae cyanobacterium MO_167.B52
CAATACTGTTCGGATAAGCCTAAAAACTTAATGAAATTAGGGAGTGTGGGGAGTGTGGGAAGTATGGAAGAGAGAGGGGGAAGAGTCTTTCAGGGGTATCCCCTTGCTGGACACCTTCGGATAATCGCCTTCCGGGGTCATATTGCTGGGATATATGTGAGTTGCGATCGCAATGTTATAGTACATAGCGCGCCAGCCAATAAAATGGGTCATGTTCTGAGGGATAGGGATTTAGGTGAGTACGTGAAATATATCTAAGCATCATGATTTAGATTTAATTTATCCCCTTGTTTTTCAGTTAAAATAATTGACGCTTAATTCTTTTAACTCAAAAACGCCTTTAAAGCTATCTTTCCCTAAAAAATGCCACAAGCTTGATGGGGAAAAACTTGCGGATAACGATTTTTGTGACATTAATTCTTTAAAAGTGACAAATAATTCTTTAATGTACAACTAACTATGAACCCTCAACCTTCACCCCTAATTCCTGTTCCCTTTGGCTCTCTATCTATTCCTGAGATAGCAGAAAACTCTAGTATCAAATTCTCTCTAATCATTCCTACCTATAACGAAGGGGATAATGTTCCAGAAATCGTTAGTATTTTGAGTCAGTTACTTGATAGTGAAATTCCTGGAGAATATGAACTAATTGTAGTCGATGATAACAGTCCTGATGGTACTTGGAAAATCGCTCAAGATTTAACCCCAGAATACCGCCAACTAAGAGTAATGCGGAGAGAAAAAGAAAAAGGACTTTCTACTGCGGTAATTCGGGGTTGGCAAGTTGCCAGAGGTAAAGTATTGGGAGTGATCGATGCAGACTTACAACATCCCCCAGAAGTACTCTTGCAACTATGGGGAGAAATGGAACAAGGTGCAGATTTAGCGGTAGCAAGTCGCCATGTAGAAGGAGGGGGAGTTAGTGAATGGAGTGTGATACGCCGTTTTCTATCCCGTGGCGCACAAATGCTAGGATTAATGATTCTTCCTGAAGTAATTGGTCGTCTTTCTGACCCCATGAGTGGCTATTTTATGGTGCGTCGTGACGCTATTGTGGGTAGATATCTCAGTCCTGTGGGATATAAAATACTGATCGAAGTTACAGGTCGTGGTGCAATTCGTTGGATTGGTGAGGTTGGTTATGTATTTCGAGAAAGACAAGCAGGAGCGAGTAAAGTTACTTGGAAACAGTATATAGAGTATATCCAACATTTACTAAAATTACGTTTTTCTCTTTGGCCTATTAAAAGATTTCTGCGCTTTGGGGTAGTAGGGTTTAGTGGGGTTTTTGTCGATATGATCGTGCTTTATCTTTTGAGCGATCCCAGTACCTTGGGATGGGGTTTAACTCGTAGTAAGATTGTGGCTTCAGAAATAGCAATTGTGAATAACTTTTTATGGAATGATGCTTGGACTTTTGCTGATTTTTCTAGTCAACAAAAAGGCTGGCGTAAAAGATTTAAACGCTTTTTAAAATTTAATCTAATTTGTTTGGCTGGACTAATTCTTAATGTTTTATTGCTTAATTTCTTCTTTAATCTGATTTTTAAGGAAGTCCCTTATGGTAGATATATCTCTAATTTTATTGCGATCGCATTGGTTACGATCTGGAATTTTTGGTTTAATCTAAAGCTAAGTTGGCGAGTTACAGATTCAGGGAAATAATATTTAATTGGGAAAATTGAGAAATTTATAGTTGAGTAAGAGAAATTTGAGCATTCATACTGGAAGTCACATTCTCACCAGGTTTAACTGGAATGACTGACCCCTCAACTGGAGACGTATAGAGGGGTACAGCACTAGCAGCTAGGGCAATATTGCGATCGCTGACAACCAATCCTAAAGTGGGATCGTAACCTCGCCAGCCCGCACCAGGTAAATACACTTCTACCCAAGCGTGTAAATCTCTGTTTTGTTGATCCCGATCTCCTTCTTGATAACCACTTACAAATCTGGCTGCAATTCCTACTGCTCGGCATACTTCCATAAATAACACAGTAAAATCCCGACAAGAGCCTCGTTTATTGCGCCAAGTAATACCAGCACCAAAAGCCTCTCCTGTTTGTCTGATAATATATTCACATTCTTTATAAATGCGTTGATTGAGAGTAAATAGAAAATCGAGGGGATTACCTTGGGTAGTCATTAAAATATCTTGTGCCAATTCTAAAGCAGTGGCATCGGGAATAAAACTATAGGGTTGTAGATAGGGTTCCAATTGCTTTAGTAGAGAACTAGGATAGTCAAAGGGAAGCTTAATTGCCCAAGGTTCGAGAAGATAATTGAAAGGATTAGTACAGGTAGTTTCAACTTTCGACAATACTTGAATGCTCAAGCTTTCTGTGGGATTGGTAAACCAGACTTTAATCAGATTATTGCCATCTAAATCTACAAAATTCTCTGTTCCTTGGGGTTGGGGTGTTACAGATAGAGTAAAATCATGCAAGCGAGTAAAGCAATTTGATCGCGGATACAATCTAAGAAGATGGGGTTTGAGTAAAACTGCTTGACTGTACTTGTATGTTGTTTGATGAGAAATTTGGTAGAGCATCGCGAGAGTCGCCTAAAGCAATAAAAGTTGTATAGATTTCGTTTCCTACCTGATTAATCGAACTTTGCATTCCCTCTAAAAATTCGTGTAAGCCAGATTGAATTATATCTTCTATAGTCATATAACCCAGTTGAGAACATAATTTACCCAAAGCTCTTTCTGCACTATTGCACCAAGTACCTGTAGGAGTCTGAGTAATTTCATGAAGACATTTTTCCGCTTGCCATAAAGAGAAGTGAATCGAACGAGGAAACTGACGATGTAAAATCAGAAACTCTGCCACATAACTAGGGGTAATATAATGTTGGCATTTACGATACATTTCATAAGCACTAGCAGATCTGAGTAAAGATATCCATTGAATCCGATCTAAAGGCGTACCCACCCATTCCGCAGAAGGTAACAACAAAAAATACTTAACATCTAAAATCCGTGCAGTTTTATCGGCTCTTTCTAGTAGTCTTCCCAACTGTCCAAAGTGCCAACCTTCATTGTGAGACATAGTAGCATCCATAACCCCCGCAAATCGATGACTAGCCATTTTGACTTGACTAAATAGCTTGGGTAAAGCCCCTAAAGATTTTGGTTGGGTGGAGGCTTCTTGAAGCATCAGATAAAAAGAGTTAACTTCTTCCCACATTTCCGAAGAAATCACCTCACGGATCGATCTGGCATTCTCTCTGGCTATTTTTAAACAAGAAAGAATTGAGTTGTTATAGTTTTCATCAAAAGTGAGGAATTGAATTACATTGTCATTATTTGCCTCATTATAGCGAGAATTAAATAGCTCCATATCCCCTGTTACAGAGACTAGAGGTTGCCATTGGGGGTGAACTCCTGCGGGTAAATCCAGCATCAAATTGAGATTGACATCAATAAAACGCGCCACGTTTTCTGCACGTTCGATATAACGATTTAACCAATAAATTGAATCAGCGACGCGACTTAGCATAAGAAGAATTTTAAGTGACAAAAAATATTATCCTGCTTGATAAACCAATTTACATTTAAACTGCGTATTATTTAATGTTCAAACTCCATTTGTTAAAAAACCCCAACTTTTCTGCAAAAAAGCCAGCAACATTAGCCACTTGGGACAAGAAAAATAATCCTGATATTACAACTTTGGGCTGTTCTGTAACTTGGGAAAAGGGATAGGCTAATAAATCAAAATAAAAAGATAATGGCTCCACTTCTATTGCTTTGGCTGCTCTTTGGGAGCGCAATTGATGAAAACAGAAAGCACCTCTACCATAGCCAAAATGCTGTTTACAAAAAGATTTTAAACTCAAATGATGATAGTGATTTATTTGCGCTTGGGGATTGTAAACCATGGGATGATTTGCTTCCCAACGATCGCAAAAATCCCGATCTTCCGCAGCAGCTAGAGGAAAAGAAACATCAAAACCACCCAAACTATCAAAGCCAGATTTTGGCATGGCAATATTGTTAGAGGCAAAGAAAGCTTTTTTTCCCTTGGCAGGGTTGTAATATTCGTAAAGATAATCGATCAATTTTTGGGAAGCCGTAGAGAAAGGATTATCCGCTAAAGCATTAATTGTTTTACCACCAATCATAGCTGTGGGTGCAGTTGTGAAAGAAGAGGCAAATTCCCTTAACCAATTCGGTAGGGGTTGACAATCATCATCGGTAAATGCCAAAAATTCTCCTTGAGCCTCTTGTACCCCACGATTTCTTGCAGCAGCAGGACCAGCATTTTGTTGACGCAATAATTTAATTTGTATTTGGTTTTGTAGTGGTGCAACTACCTCATCCAAAGGCATTTTGCTCCCATCATCTACTACGATAACTTCAAAGCTATCGCGAGGATAATCTAAATTTGCGATCGCATTTAAACAATTTGCCAGCCTTTCAGGACGATTATAAGTTGGGATGATAATGGAAAAGCAAGATTTAAATGTCATTTTTGAATCTAATATTAATTAATAAGGTTTAATTCTTTAAAAATCTCGATAAAAACTCCATTTACGCCGATCATCGTCTTTTTTTTGAATTAAGTAAGATAACTGTGAGTTTGCCAAAACTTTAAATTTAATTCTGTAAAAATTATCCATAATATATTCATGGTAATTATGTAATTTTATTGATAATGAATAGCTAATGTCTGATCGCTTATTGCTTTCAGTTTCGGTAATTATTCCTGTTTACAATGATGGAGAGCGTTTACGATCTTGCCTACAGGCTTTAGCTCAACAAACCTATCCTACAGACTGCTATGAAGTAATCGTAGTAGATAATGGCTCGGATGCAAGAGCAAATATTCAAGGCATTGTTCAACAGTTCGAGGGGACGATCTCTGAATTTGAGAGTACTCCTGGCTCTTATGCTGCCAGGAATAAAGGTATTAGTTTAGCAAAGGGAAAAATTATTGCTTTTACCGATGCTGACTGTATTCCTGCACCAGACTGGATTGAACAAGGTGTAGCTCATTTACAGGAGACAGTTAATTGTGGTTTAGTGGGGGGAAATATCGAGATTTTTTGGCGCGACTCCAATAATCCTTCTACTGTAGAGCTTTACGAAAGTATATTAGCTTTTCGCCAACAAGATTGTATCGAAAAACATCATTACAGCGTGACGGCAAATCTTTTCACATGGACAAAAATAATCGAACAAGTAGGCTTTTTTAATTCTCAGCTAAAATCTAACGGCGATATTGAATGGGGAAAGAGAATTTACGCTGAAGGATATACTCAAGTATATGCTGAAGATGTTGTGGTAAAACATCCTGCTGTTTATACTTTTGAACAACTACGAAAAAAGGTGATTCGTCATGCTGGAGGCAATTATGACTTGCGACACCAGCCAGAATATAGTTGGCTACAGCAAAATTGGCTGTTTATCAAAGCGATCGCCTTTAACCTAATGCCCCCCATTTTCTTTGCTATTAATAATTATGCCGATCCTCGACTAAATACGATAAAAGATAAGCTGAAGGTAATTTTAATGATGACTTTAGTGCGCTATATCACCGTACTAGAGTTACTCAGACTAAAATTAGGGGGAGTTTCTACAAGAGAGTGAGTCAACAACAATCCATTAATAATACTCAAAAGCAGTCTAAAATTAGAATTGCCTTTATGGTATTTGAGTTTCCGATCCTTTCAGAGACATTTGTCTTAAACCAAATCGCAGGAATGTTGGAACGCGGTTGTGAGGTAGATATTTATGCGGAACGTCGTGGTGATACAGATAAAGTGCATCCTTTAGTTAAGAAGTATGCTCTCCAGGAACGAACCTACTATTTACCAGAACTACCAGAGAATCTGTTTGTGCGATTGATTAAGGGTATCAGACGAATTTTTAACTATGCTCTAGTTTGTCCTCTTCAGCTATGGCGAGCACTTTATCCTTTTCCTTTAACGGATTTAACTCTCTCTTTGTGGTTATTGCATACAGTTATTCCTAATCTAAAGCAAAATTACGATATTATTCATTGTCAATTTGGTACACAAAGTTATCGTGGGATGGCATTTCGTCAGGTTAACGCCCCTACAGCAAAGCTAATTACTACCTTTCGAGGACACGATATCAGCAGCTTTGTACAGCAAAAAGGTAAGAATGTTTACAAACAGCTTTTTCGTTATGGTGACTTTTTTCTCACTAACTGTGATTTCTTTCGCAATAAAGCTATTTCGCTGGGTTGTCCCCCAGATAAAATTAAAGTCAACCGTTCAGGTTTAAACTGCGATCGCTTTGCTTATCAACCCCGCTCCTTACCTAAAGACAGCTTTATTCAAATTACGACCACAGGTAGACTAGTGGAAAAAAAAGGCATTGAATATGTGATTCGAGCCATAGCCCAATTAATTCCTACCCATCCTCATTTAAGTTATAAAGTGATTGGGGAAGGTCATTTGCGTAGTCATTTTACTCAGCTAATTCAAGAACTGAAGCTCACTGAAAATGTAGAATTAATGGGTTGGTGTAACGAAACAGAGATTGTCGAGATTTTAAAACATACTCATATATTTGTTGCTCCTAGTATTACTGCAACTGATGGTAATCAAGATGCGCCCATTAATGTTTTAAAAGAAGCAATGGCGATCGGTTTACCTGTCATTAGTACCTATCATGGTGGCATACCCGAATTAGTAGAAGATGGTATATCGGGTTTTTTAGTCCCAGAGAGAGATGTACAAGCTCTAGTAGATAAGCTATCTTATCTCATTAAACATCCTGAAAAGTGGTCAGCAATGGGCAAAGCAGGCAGAGATTCTGTCCTGAAAAACTATAATTTGACTCTCTTAAATGATGATTTAGTGAAGGTTTATCGTACTTTAATAGATTCAGATAAAATAACAACAATTAAAACTTAGATATTGCGGTTAATAAATTTTTAGGGAAAAATCTCAGATAAAATATGAACTCTCAATTAGAACCCCAAGTAACTATCGTTGTAGTTCCCAGAGAAAGATTTAGCTGTACTCAACAATCTTTAGAAAGTATCTACGAACATACTCAAATTCCTTTTAAATTAATTTATATAGACGGTAATTCTCCAGCCAAAACTAAGTCTTATCTCGAACAACAAGCCCAAGAAAAAGATTTTAAAATAATTCGCACCGAATGCTACCTTTATCCCAATCAGGCGCGAAATATCGGCTTAAAGCACGTAGATACTAAATATTTAGTCTTTTTTGACAATGATGTAATTGTCACTCCTGGTTGGCTGACTAATTTAGTTGATTGTGCTGAAAAAACTAATTCGGCGGTAGTAGGACCTTTAATGTGTCAGTACGAGCCACTCCATCAAATAGTACATTTTGCTGGCGGAGAAGCTCATATTTGGCAAGATAAGATAGGTAGAAGAAGATTAAGAGAAAAAATGTATCTTCAGGGTAAGCAAGTTACTGATGTGAAACCCCAACTACAACGCACCGAAACCGAATTAGCCGAATTTCACTGTGTATTGGTCAGAAAAAATATCTTTGATTCCATTGGTGGTAAATTAGATGAGGCTTTTCATAACACCAAAGAACATTTAGACTTTTGTATGAGTGTGAGAGAAGCAGGAGAAAAAGTCTATTTTGAGCCAGACTCTATCGCAACTTATTTACCAGGTCCTCCTCTAGAAATCTCAGATCTACATTACTATATGCTGCGCTGGAGTAACGCTTGGCAACTAGCTAGTTTAAAGCGGATGCGCGAAAAGTGGAATTTAGCAGAGGATGGGTATTTTACAACTAAATATAAGCGTCTTTGTTGGCGACGTTATGGCACAATTATCGAACCTTTAGCCCGTCGTTTAACTTTTGGTTTGGCTACAGATTTTGTTGCTAGAGCAATTTCTACCATTGATAATGGTGTAAACCGAGTTTTGACTTATAATCATTTGCGATCGTACAACGCCTCGCTTCGCGAGATCGCAAAGAAAGCAACTAGCAATAAATAATGAGCAATTAAGAGTGAATAATTAGTATAATTTTATGGATTGATAGCTTTAATCGAGACGGAAGCAATAGGAATAAATTTTAATTCAGGTAAATTTACTAATTCCAGCTTTTGAATGTTGGGATATTCTAACTGAGTGTACTGTAGTGCTGTTTCGGCTTCTGAAACCTGAACAGATGAGTCCATAAGTGGATAAACTAACTCAACATATTGGTATTTCTGTTTAATTTCTTCAGGTATATATTTTTTTAATACAGACACATAATCTGACAAAAATTTTTGAGCTGGATATTCTGGGTGAGCGGGGTCAAATTCGATATGACCCAATGGCTTGGTTGCGAAATCTTCTATCAATACTGGACGTACCAGGGTTAATACATATTGTTTCCAGTTATAGACTCCTAAGTCGTTATACAGATACATGGGTTTTTTGTTTTCTCCTGTTAATCGGAGCGCAATTCGATTGAAAAAATATTCGGCAGTTTCTCGTGTATGGGAATTAGAATCTAGCAATTCCTTGGCAATGTTTTGTGCCGTAGCAGGCTTGTAATAATCTACTCTGGGATAATTAGCACGGATATCGAGTGGGAGACTGAAGTAAGTCGAAAACATATATACATTTGTGAATGGCCACCAAACAATTTGCCAGATTGCTACTGTCAACATTAGAAACATCAAGATAGTCCCTCCCACAACTCCAAGCAAAGTATTAGCAGACTGATACAGCCGATCAATTGGCTTTTTGAGGTACGTTGACTGTTGATATCGAGGCAGTGTTAGCTTAAGCTTGAACATTTTCAAGAATCTATTTATCAAAGCTTCAATTGTCTTGACTATTCCTCCCCAGTTAATGAGTAAAGCTAAGCAGACTACATTGGTAAAGTAAGGAATTTTGAAGGTGTAGTATATGCCCAAATGCATCAGCACCAAGCCAAGTATGATAATGTGTCGAGCTTTGGATGAAAATAGAGCAGTAATTACCCCCAACTCTAGAATTAAAGTAGCACTCGAAGAAATATCACATAGCCATAAATTATCTGCCAAAAAAGGAGTTAATGGCATTTCTTTGGCTAATTTAATCTGAGAAAAATATTGAAGAGTATGACCATCGTGCCATGCTGAACCTGATGTCAATAATTTTGCAGCACCAGAAGCAAAGTAGAAACCTGCTGTAATAATCAGAAAGAGTTTACGGGCAAATCCTGTATCTGCTAAGGTCACATTTCTTTCAGGTATCACACGACCTTTTTTACGCCATAGCTTGCTCAAATAATAATCTAATGACCAACAATCATTTGTTCGTGCAAAACACAAGGCAATCAAGGCATACATGGGGAGATACCAGCCGTGGTTAAGGGTATTCGACCCCATGAACATTCCATGTACGAAAGCAAAACCCAAAGCAGTAAATATCATGGAAAAGCGAGTTGCTAGTCCAATAGCAGCGAATAACCAGGCAACTTGAGTGATTTTCACAAGAATGTTTATATATTCTGGCGAAATATATGGAATGTGTAAAACATGGAGCAAACCATATGGTACAAAGAGTTCAGGATCAGTGGCTACATAACGACTTAGTCCATAAAAGGGATGGAGGTAAAGAAGTACTCCATAGACTATGAAGCGCAAAACCCCATGTAAAGGAGGGAGATCATTCAGCCACCAGTTAATATAAGAATTAGAGAGATAACTAAACTTTTTCAATCTATTTTTAATCAATTTAAACTAAACCACTTGTTTTTTTACTAAATATTGTTGTTTTTATAAATTTCCAGAGTTGCTTATTTAATTCCATTCTTTCTTAAACATCTTAATTACATTGACAGCAAACCAACATAAGGAAAACGGAAAAACAGGATACCAAATTGTACTCACATTGATTAGTCCATCCAAATTAAATAGTCTTTGAATAATGATATCTTGACTCCAGAGAATACCTATCAATATGGATAAAAAAAGAATACCAAAAATCAGGATGTTAGGATCGATATTATTTTGCCAATAATGTTTCTGCTGCGGCCAGATATTTTCCTTTAAAGCTTCCCAATCAATAAATAATCCATATCCAATTAAAACAGATGTAAAAGTAACTGCCAGCCAGATTGCGTTGAATGAATGAAATATAAGAGCTAAGGAAACAAAAAAATCGCGTAAAGTACGACTAAAAAGTGACAGAAAAAAGAATCCTTCAAACAGTAAAGTTGTTATGCGTAGACTATGATGAAGAACTGGTGTCTGAGATATAAAGGGAGCTAAGGGATTGAGAGGTAATCCCAAGACAGCAGACTTAATAGTTCTATGTAGAACTAGATTCGATATTAACTCTGGGTAAACAAGCCATTGTCCGCCTAAAGATATCTTAAAGACTGCTGATGAGAAAAACAGTACAGATAGAACAATCAACACAGAACGAGCAGGCAAAGAGTATATCCAATAGGATTCTGATGGTGAAATATAAGTTCCACTCTTACAGTATTCTAAAAATGAATCTGCTGAATAAGTATCCCCCCATCGGTTAGTAATCAACATAAAAAGTGGTATGTAGAAAGTCAGAATAACCGTAGCACGTTGAATATCAGTAGCCGTATGTAATGCCTCAACTAAACCACCTAAAACCAAAACCAAAAAAGTTGCTATGCGTGTCTTATAGCCAAAGAGAAGGAGTACAAGTGCTACAATTAAACAAGACTCAAGAATATTGAAAAAAGCGATAGGTAAGGGTTCGCCTAAATCCTTGAAAAAATATCTTAGTAAATATAAATTATGAGACCAATGAATGCTTGGCAAACCACTTAAATTTTCAAAAAACTGTGTGCTAAGATGCCAAATGTAAAAAAAAGAAAAGATAATTCTAAATAGCCCCAAATTTCCCGCAGCATTTTGATCGGGCATCATAAACCATTTATTAACCTTGAGATTTATTGTGTCTATGATCTTTTTCATTATTGTTAAATTTTGTAGCTTGCATTAAGTCAGTAGATGATGACTAAAAATAACCTTACAATAACTTCGGTTATATAATTTTAATCTGAGCTAGTGACTAAATAATCATCGATTAAAAATGAACCTAAAAGAATTTCTTTGTCAGGATATTCTCTATGTAGAGGAGGTACGCTTAGAGGGGAGACCTTCCAAATTAACTTCCAACATTCAATTGACTCTATATCAATATCCTTAAGAATTCTGGGAATAGTCTGCGCTAAATAAACTCGATTCTCATTTGTTAAGTTTGAATTATAACTTTCAAAAGCATACTGGAGAATTTCTTGTGATATTCTTACACGGCCCCTCGGCATTATATCTGATGGATTTAGAACATACAGATCGCTTGATTTACTATAAACTCTAACTTCTAATGCTTCTGTTTTTGAGTCAGGAAAACCTTTAGAGTAGGTACTATATACAGACCAAGTAATGATTGGCCAAGTTGTTTGCCTTTTGCCAACGATAGCGATCCCTAAAATTAAAATAAAAAGAGTTATTTTCATTATCATTAAACTGTTTTTATCTTCTTTATTATTCATATAAATAACTCCATTCAAGATTATCGTTGATGATCATTGAAATATAAAATACTATTTGTTTTTCTGGAAATAGAGTGCTGTATATATTGCTCCAAAACTACTGCCGATAATTCAACTTTCTTGAAATCTGAGTTTTGTTTGTTTACCATCGACATTGGTTAGCTCCCCCCTGTTGAATAATCCTAAAATCCATGAGATACATTTCCCAGTTTCGTCTCCGAGTACGCCAGGTAGGGTCATTAACAATATCTTGACTCGAATACGTAACACCATCATGTATAAACCTAACGGGAACTGTATATTTGGCTTTTGTCCACTTGTAAATCAACTTCTTAAATTCAATAACAGGCAACTTATACCCCTGTAAAGGTTTGTATTGATGACCTATTTTTGCAGTCTCATCATCAATTTCTAGAACCTCTACCACATCTTCTTGATAGCCCCAAATCTTGAGAGGATTGCTTGCTAGGAGTAGATGATTAGAAACTTCTCCTTCTGTACGCAAGTTACTAAACATTGAGAAGTTTCCTGCTGTGCGCAACCCGAAATAGGGGGTAATACCATGCAAAAATAACAATAGTATTAAAACACTGATAAATTTGGGTGTTTGTTTTGTCCATAGGGGGACTCCTTTCCAAGGCAGTCGATTTGCTGAACAGAGTGTCTGTAAAATTGGCCAAATCAACAGTATTACTGCCAAATTCAACAGTAAACCATTAAGAAATTTGATATCTCCTAAATCCGCTCCTAGCCAATAGTGAATTCCAGAAAGAATGCTGCCGAAAAGTAGAATTAAGAAATAACTGTGTACTAGATGAATCCGATACTTGCCTAGCTGCAAACTGGACTTGCTTTTTAACAATTCAAAATAATTTGGCGGAATGAAGGTAAACAGAAGAGCAAATGCTAAAGTCCCAAAATCTACAAAACCAATGAAAGCAAAGGAAGCGTGCATTGCCCAGGAAAATAACAGAATTGGACCTTGAAATCTGGGAAATATAAGTAGCAGACTTCCTACCAGTTCCCAGATAATCACCACAATTGCTAAGGATATTATGGTTGCTGCTTTGAAACCGACGGGGAATTGACCCTGCATCGTCAGGAAAATGCCTGCCAAGGCAACAGCTATTAAAGTTAACAGCATAAGCAGGGAAAATTGTACCACTCTAGGCAGATGTCGTAAGGGATTACCCCATAACTTGCTAATCAAAATAACAAAACTGCCTACTAAGAGTAATATTGAAGGAATGCCCAAAACTTTTGAGGTCAACATCGGCAGGAATCCAGCTACCAACAGACCCCCGGCACAGGAAACATCAGGATGAAAAAAGTCTTGGTTGAACTTGTGTAAACCTGCCAAGAAATACACCAATACAACTGAAAATCTGAAGAAAGGCAGCATCATTTGCAAATAATCTTCATCGTTTGAGTTAGGCTGCTGCCAAGAATAGAGAATACCAATAATTAGGGAAAAATTGACCAGAAGGATTAAATTGACATGATTGGCTACCTCTGGAAAGCGAAAAATTAATAGATAACTAGTAGAAGCAACTAGAAATAGAAGAAACTTTAACCTAGTTATTTTCGTGAAGACTAGGGTACTAATTAAGACCACAAAAATCGTAGAAAATCCTGGATGTTTCCAGCTTTCCGTCATTTCCAAGAGAAAGCTCGTCATATAGAGAATGGCAAAAATAGAAAAATAGGAGAGCATTTGATTCCAACTATCCAGTTTTGTCTTGATTTTCATGATTTTTTTATTCATGGTAGTCTAGTCCTCAGGACGAAGCTTTTTAAAAGACAGTTTGCTATCTCTACCTTGAAATACCAATTTTACGCTGATTTGAACCTAGTTTTTCCATAGATATAAACTGCTGATTTGTATTTGAGGAAATAATTGTTACCAATTAGGTCTTTTTTGTTTTTTGTTTGGATTTAGACAGAGCAATTTTTCCTACATCTAGGAATTCATGCAATATTTTGGGTGATAGAATCCAAATCATCAGCAAATAAGTAATTACACCCAAGAGGGAGTTAATCCCTAAAAGGAAAATCTTCATTTCAATTTCAGCCATCAAATAGTTTTTGGCAATTATAAGTACAGCTATCATTCCCAGGGAGCTAGTTAAAGGAACAGCAAACTGCTTTAGATATTTTCTCAAAGGAATAGACAAAATTTTCGCGATTGCCCATTGACCAATAGGAAAGACAATCAGACCGCGGAGTACGGTAGCAGCAGTAACTGCAAAAATCCCCCAGGGATAGGAGATGAAAAATCCAATTAGATTGACTACTACGCTCAAAATTTTTAACCTAACTGTCCAGACAGGTCGCCCCATAGCAACTAAAACTGAGCTTTTGAAAAACGAGACAGACCTCAAAATACCAGATATTGCAAGCAGTTGAATTAAAGGTACAGTAGGTAACCATTTTTGACCAAACATTAGTGCCACTAATTCAGGTGCCAGCACTGCCATGCCAGCAAAAACAGGAAAAGCGATCGCACTGGTGAGACGAGTAATGGTGTAGAATGCAGTCCGAAAACGTTCGAGATCGTTGGTTAGCCTAGAAAAAGTTGGCAGGGAAACAGTACTAGTAGTTCTGACCAGTAGCTGAACGAGAACTTGTAAGATGCGATAGGAAATTGCATAATATCCTAATGCAACAGACCCTAAGAAATAGCCAATCAAAAAATCGTTAATTCTTGTATTGAAAAAACCTATAAAGTTAAGAACTAAAATATTGCTGCCAAATTTGAATAGCTCTTTAAAATGAGTCAATGAGAATTTGAATTTAGGACGCCAGTCACTAGCTTTCCAAAGCACTAGTGTTCCTACTAGCTCGTTAGTAAGTTGTTGCCCCACTAAGCTCAACACACCAAACCCTTGGACTGCCATGATGATACCAACTAAGCCCCCCACAGCAATACCCAGTACTGAGCGAACTGCAATTACTTTGAAGGCAAACTGGCGTTCTAAAATGGCTTGCTGGGTGCCTCGGCAAGCACTGATTAAAAATATACAGGAAAAACAGCGTAGAATAGGGGTCAATTCAGGCTGTTTAAATCCATAGGCAATTCCCTCTGCTGCAATGAAACTCAAGGTTGCCAGTAGCACCCCAATAGCTACATTAGTCCAGAAGGCAGTATCCAGATGTTCGGGCTCCAGCTCATCTCTCTGAATAAGAGCTTGGGCAAAACCTTGCTCTAGAAAAATTTGCATGAAAGCCAGGAAAACATTGGCTAGTGCCACTAGACCAAAATCTTCTGGTTGCAGTAAGCGAGCTAAAACGAAAAAAACAACAAAAGCACCAGCCTGTCCTACCCAATTCTGGATAGCTGTCCACATCGCGCCTTTAATTGCCTTCTGTTTAATGTTCATAAAGCTAAAGAACGCAAAAAATAGCGAAATTTGCCAACTGCCTTGCCAAACAAATAAGCTGGCAAATTATCCGCTTTTGCAGTGATGATCTGCCATAAACTAAAATAAAAATCATTTGGGTTAAATGGATAGGACATCAAATCAGGGGATATCTGGCGAAGTAACGCGGTTTGAATTTGTGAGTTCAACCGTTGCTCTACTGGAATACTTAGTAGTAGTGAATAGAGAAGGGCACAGTTCAAAATTGGAAACCGCTCTAAATCCATTAGATCATAGATCTGTTCTTTGGTACTGAGCCAACCCGCCTGACGCTGTTCAATAAAAAAGCGATCGCGCCAGTCTAGGTGAGGTTCGGGATGGGCTAAAATCCAGGTTAGCCATTCTTGCAACCCCACTTTTGCAGTAGAGTTGGGCTGTTCTTGAAAAAGGGCAGCAATTTGTTTAGCTCCTTCGGCAGCATTGTCTAGCGTCTCTGGCAGCTCTCGAAGTTTGTAGAATCCACTTGCGATCGCAAATCCATGTCCACCAAACGCTATTCCTTTAAGACTATCGCGGTCTCCCCATACAAAAGGTTCTGCATCGCCTACAGAAATTTGTCCACCGCTGTGAGCATCTACCAAAGCTTGTCGTTCGGGAAACCTTTGCTTTCGGTATAAAAATGTATGGGGGTAGCCACAAGTATTGGCAAGCTGAGGAGGCAAAAGTCTATCTGAGACGGACATACGTGCTGCTATTCGGGTAAAAGGTTTCACCTTAATTTGTGCAACTCGGCTCAATGCCAACATTAATCTAGAGTCATATCCTGCTGTTAGTCCCAGCCAGAGTTCAGGGCTGATTTTAGCTAATCTTTTGAGCGTAGTAACTAGAATTTGCTGTATTTGCTGGATAATGTCATCATAATCTCGTTCAAAGCAAATTTCGGGCATCAGAGGTCTGGGGCGAACCTGACCCGATTGCAAATCCAGTACTTGACTGGGCAACAATCGCGATATACCTTCAAAACGAGATCGAGGCGGTGTATACCAGGAAATACCGATCTCATAACTTAACCTTCGAGGATCGATAGTAGGTGCTTGGTTAGGAAATAAAATTTGAGCCAGGAGAGCTGCACTACTCGAAGCCCATACTTGTCCCTTAGAATCCTTACCGTAAAAACAGCCTAATAATCCACTGGCATCTAAATGGAGTTGTTTATTCCCAACTAATATCCAACGTCCAGCCCAACTTGAGTATAGGTTTGGAACATGATCGGTCTGAGTTCTCGTAATTTCATTCTCTGGAGATAATTTTTCCGTAAGAGTTTCTATAGCCAAGCCTAAAATATGCCAGTTACGCTCACTAGCATCTTTAGCTTGAGTAACTCGAAGATCTGGGCAGTATGAAACCCAAGTTGAGTCATTCAGTTGGCAACCCTTCCAGGTCTTATTAAAAATAAATTGTTGTGGTCCGATTACAAACTGTCTGCGATGAAGATACATTAGATTAGTTCAGTCTTACTTCCATGCTACGGACTCTCATCATTGCTGAACCGAGCTTAGATGCTAAGTTGTAGATTGTTCATAGATTATATTTTTTTTGTTAATAGCGATCGCAAAGCTAACTTTATTGAGAAACAGCGTAAGCTTCCTCTGTTCGGTTCTTTAAATTGGAGTAAGCGTTTTCATTGTTAGTGAACTCTTCGTGATAAGAACGCTCAACATTAACATTCCATAAATCGTGTTTCTCTCCCAAAATATTTTTGGCTGCAAGTAATCCAGTCAACATAGAATGGTCACTGTTATTGTAACGATGCATACCATTACGACCGACTGTCTGTAAGTTTTCAAACTTTTGAATATACTTTTTAATCGTTTCAACGCTACGGCGATAGGTATCGTCATAAACAGGATAGGCTTTGTACTGACGAATAACTGTACCGTCTTCAATATTTACTTGAGGATTTACCAGTCCCAAAGCTTTAATTTCGCGACTTGCAAGCTCCACTAAGTCTGAATCTGACATTCCCCAGAGAGCATCACTCTCATTGCAAAAGTATTCCATGCCCAAACAGGTTTTACTCTGGTCTGGAACCATAGCCTTACTCCAGTTTTTAAAGTTCTGAATTCTGCCTACCTGAAATTCTGGGCTATGGATATAAATCCAATTATCGGGGAATAGTTTAGCTTCATCTACTACTAAGGCTACGATTAGAAAGTCGCGATATTTGAGAGCATTAGCTGCTTCTAAGACTTCCTCTGGTGGTGCGGGATTCATTTTTTTCAGGAGTAGAGACACAGGCATACTGGAAATAAAGTTATCGCCTCCTATTTTTTTGAGTTTTCCATCTTGGGCGATGATGACATTTTCAACTCGATAACCTTGGCGATTAATTTCAATTACTGGTGTATTTAGATGTACAGGAGAACCTTCACTATTGAGTATGGATTCAAAACGCTCCCACATTTGTCCTGGTCCAAATACAGGATAGTTAAATTCTTTGATTAAAGTTTTAGTGTTATTGCTACCGAAAACTGCATTGACTATGGCTTTTTTCAAAGACAACCCTTTAATGCGTTGTGCTGCCCAATCTGCTCTAATTTCGTTACAGGGTATGCCCCATACTTTTTCGGTGTAAGTTTTAAAAAAGGTTTCATACAAGCGTTTGCCAAAGCGATTAGAAACCCACTGCTCAAAATTTTCCTCGATAGGATTGGGTTTTACTTTCGCTTTGAAATAACTCCACATAATCAAGACACTATTAATTAGTCCCAAATTGGATAGAGCGTTGTATGGCTCTAGTGGATAGCTAAAAAATCTATTTTTATAATATATTCTTGACATACGAGGAACTTTGATGAACTCTTCCCCCATGACCTCTTGCCAAAGTTGTTCTACTTCCCCAACTTTTGTAAAGAAACGGTGTCCACCAATATCAAATCTATAACCTTTATAGGTTTCGGTTCGAGATATACCTCCAACTCGATCAGCTTTTTCAAATATAATTGACTTCTGACCCTTCTTACTTAGTTCATAAGCTGCGGTTAAACCTGCTGGTCCTGCACCAATAATAACTGTTAAGCTTGTACCTACCATTAATTTGCCTCATAAAATTTCTATTGTGTTAAGTTCCTAAAATAGGCAATCACAATTTGGTTAGATATTGTCCCAAGCAAATCTGAACAACAGCATATTTTTAAGCTCTTAATTTAATTTGCAGGTGACTATGTACTAAATTACTCCGAGTAAAACTTTGCGAATCCGCTAATACCAATTTAAGTGTAATTACTTAAATTGGTATCATGCACTCAAAAAGATGCAACGTAAATACTCATAGAATCAAGATTCGTGAGTACGTAATTCCACTTACGCATTTTTACTTATCATAAATAATATTTGAAATTATAGGCTTTTACAAAAATAAAAGGAAGCCGAATTCCCTCAACTTCATCAAATTTTCATATAAGACCGCTACCGAGGTAAGAGTTCCTGTATTATTTTTTACATAGAATCGCTAAAATGGTAATCAAATACTAATCAATTAACGTAATCTAATTAATTTACTTGGTTGAGAAGAACTAGATGGGCTTGACCAAACTGTTATATTTTTACTAGTTTCTAACTGAGTAATATCGTACTCAGTTTCAGTATCAAAGAGAAAAAGATAATCATAAACTTGAGGATTACTTTCAAATTTAGTGAAGGAAACAGGTACGATTTCTACTTGAGGGCTAACTAAATAAAAATGATAAATCCAATTGTTTTCTCCAGCTATTAATGCGACTTTGGAACCATCTGGCACTAAGTCGCGGAATTGTTCTATACGCTTATCTCCATAATGTTTCCGAGCGTAATATAAGCGATCGCTTCCCCAACTAGTTTTGCTCCAGATATTAGGTTTGAAAAATTCAGTTATTGATAAACCTCCCAAAGGCTTAGAGACATTTAAGACACAAGCAGATATTAAGATTATCAAAGTGGTTATTTTAATTCCATTTAAAATTTTTGATTGAACTTTTCTGGGTATTGCTTGTAAGAAAAAAGCTACACAAGCACCAGATGCAGCGAAAAATAGAGTTACGTAACGATTATTCCAAGGAGTCCAAACTAACTTGTGGCTAAAAATAGTTATGAATCCTAACAAAGACAAACTTTGAACTTTGAACCAATAGTTACCTTTAAACAAGCTCCAGCAAATTGCTGGTACAATAACTGCCAAAGCATAGGGACCATACCAGGAAAAATCTTCGTGAGGAAGTACTTTAATTTTAAAAGGATAAGGACCAGTAGTACGATATCCCATAGCAACATTATTAAAGATGGGGTAAAAAATTTGCTCGTAAATATTAGATAGTATTTCTCCTAAGTCGATGCCTAATCTACCTTTGGCAATATAATCTAAGGGAAATAAATGAATAGATTGGAAAAAATATCTAACTAAATTGGCTACTAGTCCGAAATTACTACTACCCTCACGAACAATTTTAATAGTTTCGCCTCCTGTTAAATCGCCAGTCGTAGTTGCATTGTGCCAAAATAGCCAACTTTGAGAAATTACTATAATTGGAGCAATTAAAATTAGTAAATATAACCAATCATCAATTATTATTTGATAAAGTTTCTTAATACCAATTTTCCAACATAAAACTATACCAAAACAAATTACAAAAGGAACTAAGAAAGCTAAAAAAGTTGTTTTAGCTGAAAAACCATAAGCTAAACCCAGTAAAAGCATTCCTAGATTTTTAGCACTAGGGTTTGCTAAAATGCGATCGCTAACAATAAAACAGAACAAGGCGGAGGCTGCAGTAAATATGTCATTCTTAGTTGATGTTGCCTGAAAACAAAATTCAGGGAGACTAATTATGATTAAAGTTGCTGTTAAACTAACTTGAGGAGATGCAAAACTTCGAGATAGTCCATAAGTACCGATGCCTACGCTAACATATGCTAACCAACTAAAAATTCCCACTCCATAATCTTGATTTAAGCGCAAAAAGCCATGATTGAGAATATCTGCACCAACAACAAACATACTTTGACGTATAGTAGTCACATTTTCTAAAAATAAAGAATTTTCTTGTTGGAAAAGATAAACTCGGCTTAAATTATATGTCATACTATCCCAATTACTAGGAGGAATTATGGCAACTAATAAAAATAAATATATCCAAGAGCTAATAATAATTCCAGCTATTATTTTGTGATGAATAATAAATTGAACAATTGATCGTATAGCTTGTTTTAAAATCGAACGATGAAGAATAATGTATTTAATATTTAGTACAGATAAAATTATTTCTAGTAAAATTGAGCCAGTAGGAAATTCTAGTAAAAATCCCACCTGAAAAACTAAAGAAATTAAAATTAAAGTTAGAAAAATACCTACAGATAAAGATTCAGAGATTTTGCGGTCAGAACTATAAGCAAAAATCAAACCGCCACAACAAAATAAAAAAATCTCGATAAGAAATAGTAAAAAGGTTAATAAATAGGGCATCTATGAATCAAGAAAATAGTTTTTTTATCTAAAGTAATTAAATTGTGCTATTGTAGCATTTGTTTTTATTTAACTAAAAATTAGATATCAAATACTTATTACTTATCAAAATAGCGCAAAAAAACTTTCCTTAACCTCATCCTAAAGTAAAAATTAAAAAACTTAAATTAAATAACTAATTATGAATCAATCTCCCTTGATTTCAATTATTACTCCTGTGTATAATGGTGGCTATCCATTTGTTTGCTCCCTACTTGCCTTAGAACAATCAACATTTACTGACTGGGAATTAATTGTAGTAGATGATGGCTCTACTGATGAGTCCGCAGCAATTGCTCGTAAATTTGGAGCTAAAGTCTTACAAACTGGTGGAAGAGAAGGTCCAGGCGCAGCCAGAAATTTAGGTGCAGAGGTGGCAAAAGGAGATTACCTTTGTTTTCTTGATGCGGATTGTGAAGTATGTCAAAATGCGATCGCGCTCTTAGGGCAAAAACTCCAGTCCAAACCCAAAATAGATGTTTTGTTTGGTTCTTATGATGATGCTCCAAAAGCAGTTAATTTTGTAGCTCAGTATAAAAATTTAATGCACCATTATGTTCATCAACAAGGAAATGAAGATGCTTCTACTTTTTGGGCTGGTTTTGGTGTAGTTAAGCGTACATTATTTTTAGAGGTGGGTGGTTTCGACCTAAAAAAATACCCTCGTCCCAGTATTGAAGATATAGAATTAGGATATCGCTTGAAACAAGCTGGAGCTAATATATATTTAGCCAAAGATTTGCAAGTAAAGCATCATAAAGCTTGGAAAATATTGGGATTAATCAAAACTGATGTTGTTGATCGAGGTATTCCTTGGACAAAACTTTTACTGGAAAACAAAACTAAAATTATCAACGATCTTAATTTACAAACTAGCAGTCGTATTAGTATTATTGCAGTTTATAGTTTGATTTTTTGTCTCTTAGGAAGTATTTTAAATTCGGCTACAATAATTCCTGTTATATTACTAGCAGTATTATTGCTATATCTTAATTGGGATGTATATCGTTTTTTTTATGATAAACGGGGGATGATATTTGCTATTAAAGTAGTTCCATTTCACTGGCTTTATTATCTTTATGGTGGATTATCTTTTGGGTTAGGAACTGTTATGTATTTTTCAGAAAATTTAGCAACCACCAATTCAGATTAAGGGCAAAGCCAGTTGTATATTAGACATTTTGCGTAAGTCTTAGCTAATTAGTTTTTAAAGACAAGGAAGAGATCGAGTGATACTCTCGTAGGCTAAAGCCATACGAGCTTCTAGACAACATTGGTGGCTTAGGCTAGAACCAAAAGTTCTCTCTTATTGAGTGCTTACACCAACAACTAATCTAGACTACTTTGGGGGGTATCGCCCCATCTACTACTTCCAAACCGAAGTTAGGTTGTAGATACTTTTCTATCAACTATTTGTACTTTGACAGTACAAACTACTTAGTCCCACCGCAGTAACTTTTACCTACTGAACGGACTGCAACTGGGAGACTTTTCAGTAGAACCAGATAGCTACTATTCAAAATTCAAGGTGCGTATTGAGCGTGGGAGATGCTTCTGGTTATCCGAAGGTGTCCCACGGGATATATGCGAAGCGGTATCCCCTTGCGGGACACCTGCGGATATATCCTTTAGGGCAAGAAGCATATCTAACCGCCCTGTTGCAACGATTATACAACACCTAGAAACCTTGCTAAATAAAGATTTTGTATCAGGAGTGTAAACCTATGTCCGAAAAGTTATCACGCTCGCTTTCGACACGGGGAACGAGTGAACCTCTCCCTGCTCCCTGAACGCGCAGCGACTACCGAAGGTCACGGAGCGAGAATTCCCGCTCGCATTTTAATTGTTTCTTCCCTTAATTCAATACCCAAGTATCCTTACTTCCTCCTCCTTGGGAAGAGTTAACTACCAGAGAGCCTTTTTTCAGGGCAACTCTAGTTAATCCTCCTGGATGTACATAAATTTCGTTGCCACGATGAAGAATATAAGGGCGCAAATCGACGTGTCTTCCTTCAATTTTGTCGTCGATTAAGGTTGGTACTCGCGATAGGCTTAGGGTTGGTTGGGCGATATAGTTACGAGGTTGAGCGATAATCTTTTGAGCGAATTCTGCTCTTTGCTCTGGGGTAGAATTTATGCCAATTAGCATCCCGTAACCACCAGCTTCGTTAGCAGCTTTGACTACGAGATTTTCTAAATTATTTAAGACATATTTGCGATCTGCCTCTCGCCAACACAAATAAGTGGGAACATTAGCTAAGATTGGTTCTTCTCCAAGATAATACCGAATCATATCTGGTACATAGGCATAAACTACCTTATCATCTGCCACCCCTGTACCTGGAGCATTGGCTAGAGCAACTCTACCTTGTTGATATACTTCCATTAATCCTGGTACACCTAATAAAGAGTCAGGATTAAATGCTAGGGGATCGAGAAAGTTGTCATCTATGCGACGATAAACCACATCAACTCGGCGTAAACCTTTGGTAGTTCGCATTTGTAAGTAGCCATCTGCTACGACTAAATCTCTACCTTCAACCAACTCTACTCCCATTTGCTGGGCTAAAAAGGAATGTTCGTAATAAGCAGAGTTATAAATACCAGGGGTTAGAACAACTACCGTAGGATTGGGTAATTGGGGTGGTGCTAGATTTAACAGGGTTTCTAGTAGCTGACTGGGATAGTCATCTACTGGTGCAACCGCCATATTTTGGAATATTTCAGGAAAGGTGCTTTTCATCACTCGTCGATTTTCTAGCACGTAGGAAATTCCCGAAGGCGCTCTCAAATTATCTTCTAAAACATACCATTGTCCGTCTTTATCTCTTACTAAATCTGTCCCTGTAATATGACACCAAATTTTTGCTGGTGCTTTGATCTTCAAACAAGGCTTGAGAAATCCCGATGCAGTATAAATTATTTCTGCGGGAATTTTATGATCTTTAATTATTCTCTGCTCACCATAAATATCACCTAAAAATAAGTTGAGAGCTTGAATTCTTTGTTTTAATCCTTTTTCGAGACTTGCCCATTCTTGAGCAGGAATAATACGAGGAATAATATCAAAGGGGAATATTTTTTCTACCCCGCGAAGATCGTTATAAACATTAAAAGTTACCCCTAGTTTAAATAAAGCAATCTCTGCCGTTGATCGCTGTTGTGCTAATTTCTTGATCCCCAAACTGGTCATATGTTCGATTAACGATACAGAATGGGATCTAGCTTTTCCTTTAGCTATAAATAATTCATCATAAAAGTCTTCAGGATTATATTCGTTAAAGGACATAGTTTAAGAACGGAGGAATGAAGATATAGGACATAAAAAATCAAGATAACTTACTTAGGTTTAACCTCATACATGATCTTGAAATGTTATTTCAATTACATTTTTAGTATTTTTTAACTGGAGGAAAGTTTTATTTGGTTTGTTTGAGATATCTATTACTGTATTAAAAATCCTCGTTAGTTGTTAGTTGTTGGTTCCTCGTTCCTGATTGCTTGTTCCTTAATTTAGTCTATAAAAATATCTTCTCCAGACTCATGTAATTCCTGTTTCCATTCGATATCTGGCATTGATTCAAAGGCTTGACGTACTGAGTTTTCCCAGAGGTTACGAATCTTTGCGATATAAGGCGCACCTAGACGCAATTCTAACTTATTGCGTACTTTAAAGCTATCGGTTTTATACATTACCAAATTGATCGGAGGTCCTACAGAAATATTAGATTTCATGGTGGAATCAAGGGATAGTAAAGCACATTTAGCGACAGCTTCTAGTGGCGTTGTGTAGGTTATGGTGCGATCTAATATTGGCTTACCATATTTAGTTTCTCCAATCTGTAAGAAAGGAGTTTCTTGAGTAGCTTGGATAAAGTTACCTTGGGGATAAATTAAATATAGTTGGTGTGACTCTCCTTGAATTTGTCCTCCTAATAAAAAGTTACAACTATAGTCAATATTATCTTTTTCTAGCCAAGGACGGTCTAATTGTTGTATTTCTCGGCTTTTACTACCGATATACTGAGCAATATCGTACATATTGCCTAATGTGTGTAGATTTTGGGCTTCTTGGTTTTGAATATCCCGATTTAATCTGGTCAGTACTCCTTGAGAAACAGACAAATTACCAGAAGTACAGATAATGATGGCTCTTTCCCCTGGTAAGGATAAGTCAAACAGTTTTTTATAACTAGAGATATAGTCAACTCCTGCATTAGTACGGGAGTCAGCAGCCATGACAATACCAAATTGATTAATAATACCGAGGCAATAGGTCATTTTTAAGGAAAAAGGAACGAGCAAGGAGAAAGGAGGAACGAGGAAAAAGGAAGAAGTACCTACTAACTATATGCGAAGCGGTTATACCATATGCGAAGCGGTATCCTTTAGGGCAAGGGTACAATGTCCGAAGGTGTCCCACGGGATACACCTTCGGATATATCCTTTAGGAATCCTTTAGGACTAACCACTAACAACACTTAATTATCCAACTTGTTACCACAACTAGAGCAAAAGCGATCGCCTATTTTAGCTTCTTGTCCGCATTGAGTACAAAAACGTTTTGTGGGTTGAGAGGTTTTGTTTTCATCCATAGACATAGACATATTACCCATTGTCATTGACATGGGATTCATGGACATGGACATATTACCCATTTTCATCGGTTGCATGGGTTGCATGGGTTCCATTGGCTCAAAATCTAGCTTATTTTGATTACTATCAGGAATAGGTTGTAAATTTACAGGAATAGCATTTTGTAGCAATGGTGCTGCAATTGTACTTATACTGTTGGCTTGAATTAAGATAAAATGCTGTGTATTATCACTATTGATCTCTACAATAAAACCTAATTCAGTTCGATATAAATGAGGTGGTTTATTCCAATGTCCGGTAGTAAATCCACTACTCTGACTTTGTTGCTGTCCTGGGGTACTTGATAGTAAAGTAAT
>JASJDB010000043.1 GCA_030065315.1 Xenococcaceae cyanobacterium MO_167.B52
ACTAATAGTCCTCTAACTCCAGAACTAAATTTAGTAGTTTTAGCCCAAAGATTGGGACGCATTGACGGTCATCAAATTGCCCAAATTGTCAAAGATGCGGAAAAATATCGCTATGAAACTGGAACTCCCTATTTAGATTGGCAGCATTTTCAGCCCTTTTTGCCTTTATCTACAGCAGAAATTTGGCAACAGATTTTTCTGCCATCCCCATTGTTACAACAGTTTCAGCAATGGGCGAAGCAATGGCGAGAATGGGATCTTGCTACTTACCCCAACTCAGATTGTCCCTTAACTCTAATGATAAATGGGGCTTCAGGGACAGGAAAAACAACCCTCAGTAAGCTATTAGCTCAAGATGCTAACTGTGAGTTAATTACTGTCACTCCAGGCAAAATTAAAAGTTCTCTGGTTGGTCAAAGTCTGCAAAACTTACAAAATATTTTTGCTGAAGCCAGGGTCAAAGCACCAGCAATACTATTGTTTGACGAAATAGATGCTATTTTACCCAGGCAAGATGAACAGATAGGAGACCCTACTAGTGGAGAGGTGATTAACCAATTTTTGCAAGAGGTTGATCGCCTATCCCCCTCTACAGGGGTAATGATTGTAGCGACCACCAATCGCATAGAACAAATTGAGCCAACAGTATTATCTCGACTCCAAGAGCAAATTACGCTCCCTCTACCTGATGAATCACAACGGGAGCAGATGTTGCAATATTTTACCCTCAAACATCCCAAAAAAAACCTAGAACTAGCTTCGGATGTAGATTTGAACTATTATGCTCAACTGCTAATTGGTAAATCAGGCAGAGAAATTAAAGCGATCGCAGAACGGGTAGTAGGGCAATTGCCACCTTCTAACCTGATTTTGAATCGCGAACAGTTTGACTCAGTTTTAGTTCCTAAAATAACTGGGGAACTTACAGGGGTGATTTTACCAGAGAGACTGAGAAAGCAACTTACTAGAACTTTAGCCCAATTTCTCCAAGCTTTTGCCAATCCCAGGCTAACCCCTCCCGCAGGTTTATTATTATCTGGTTCTCCTGGGACGGGAAAAACGGAAATTGCTAGGGCTATGGCAAAATTAGGGGGTATTGAGTTCCAAGGAATCAATGCGGGAGATGTTCGAGATAAGTTTGTGGGAGAGAGTAACCGTAAATTAGCCCGAATTTTTGCCCAGGCTCGCCGTAATTCCCCTGCTATCCTGTTTTTTGATGAAATTGACGGTCTGTTTCCTTCTCGCGGTGAAAATACAGCTCAACATGAAATTGAATTGGTCAATCAATTTCTTCAGGAGGTAGATGGAGTTAAACACAGTGCTAGGGGAATTTTGGTTGTGGGAGCGACTAATAGACCAGAACAGGTAGATGCTGCGGTGCGTTCTCGCTTGGCAAAAGCGATCGCAATTCCCTTGCCAGAACTACCAGAACGGATCGAGTTACTTGAATTATTTGTGGGAGAGCGTCCAGTTGCTCCCCAACTAGATTGGCAGGCGGTTGCTTTACTCCTAGCAGGTAAGTCGGGTCGTGCGATTAAGGCGAAAGTAGAGGAAACCTATCACCTAGCTTGCCAAGAAAAGGATCAAGCAGAGATCACCCTAGAGCATTTTCAACAGGCTATTTTAGGCAAAGGAGATAACCAGAATGTTCCAGAGCTGATTCTGTCCCCCCCGATCAGGCAAAGAGTAGAGCAAACTCTAACCACCCTTCAGAATTTACCCCAAGCTCTGAGTTTAGGACTGGATCTGCCTCAAGGAATGCTATTGATCGGTTTACCAGGAACGGGCAAAACCCAGATTGCTCGCTATTTAGCTGCTAAAACGGGTTGGTATTTTCGGGCAATTAACCCTAGTGAAGTGCAAAGTCCTTACCAAGGTGGCAGTTTACGGAACTTACAAACTATTTTTAACGATGCACGCGATCGCTCTCCTTGCATTCTCTTATTTGATGAAATTGATTCACTTTTCCCCCGTCGAGAACCTGGTAGCAGTAATACAGAAGTAGAATTAGTCAATGAATTTTTACAACAGATAGACGGAGCAGCAGGAATTTTTATTTTGGGAACCACAAACCGTGGTGAAGCAGTTGATCCAGCAGTAATTTCGCGCTTGCAGCCAACTCTAGAAGTCCCTTTACCTGGATTAGAAGAACGGCACATCATGTTAGAGCAAGCTTTGCAGAAAAAGGATTGGCAACTAGCTACTGATGTGAATCTAACAACAATTAGTAAGCTACTAGACGGGAAATCGGGACGAGATATCCAAAGGTTATTATCTCGCGTCGGACAAGCCTATATCCAGAGAAACGGCTGGGGGAAAACAAAAGTAATTCTCACCCGCGTTGATTTTGATCAAATATTACTTCCCCCCGTGGAAATTGATTCTTCCGCCTGGCAGCAATTAATTCTCCCTCCCGAAATCCAACAAACCCTCCAAACTACCCTTAAAAGATTTCTGGACTTTTTCCGTAATCCTCTACCTGGTGTGACTCCCGCTCCAGGAATACTACTTTATGGACCTCCTGGCACTGGCAAAACCCAAGTAGCCAGAGTGTTAGCCAAAGCTGCTGGCTGTAACTTTATTAACCTAACTATTGCCGAAGTACGTTCCCAATATGTAGGAGAAGCTACCCAAAAACTCGCCCAAACCTTTGCTAAAGCTAGACGAGATGCTCCTGCAATCCTATTCATTGATGAAATTGAAGCTCTCTTTCCTCAACGAGACAGCAACAGTCCCCAACATGAAATTGAACTAATCAATCAGCTATTACAAGAACTAGATGGTTTTCGTGGTGGAACTAAAGGGGTATTTGTTGTGGGAACAACTAATTATGTAGAACGGGTAGATAAGGCAGTACGCTCCCGTTTAAATAAAGTAATAGAGCTTTCTCTACCTGCCCTACCAGAGCGGATAGCAATGCTGCGCTTATTTACTAGAGAAATGAATATTGCTCCTGATTTAGACTGGGAAAAGATTGCCCGACTCCTACAAGGCAAATCTGGTCGTGATCTACGGCAATTAGTCAGTGAAGTGGGTCAGTATGCCAGCGATCGCATTTCTGCCGAAGAATCCCTAGTGATTACCATAGAAGATTTTCAGGCAGTACTACAAGCCAAAGCACCATTGGGAGAACTAACTTGGGATGATGTTATTTTACCGACTCAGATTAAAACCGAACTCCAGCGGTTGCTAAAATTAGTTGCCAACTATGCCCACTTGCCCCCAGGAATTAATCCCCCCCAGGGCGCAATACTCTGTGGAGAACCAGGAACAGGTAAAACCCAAATTGCCAGGGTGATGGCTTCCGTATCAGGATTATATTTCAAAAGCTACTCCCCAGCAGAGATCCGCAGTAAATGGGTAGGGCAAAGTTCTCGCAATTTAGCGGATGTCTTTAACCAAGCTCGTCAAAATTCTCCAGGGATTCTCTTCTTCGATGAAATAGAATCCCTATTTCCCAATCGAGAAAATCTAGGTAGTACTGGGGCAGATTTAGAAAACCAAAACTTGGTCAATCAATTTCTTCAGGAAGTGGATGGCATTCATTCCCAGGAAGGTTATCTTTTTGTTTTAGGTGCAACTAACTATCCTCAAAATGTCGATAGTGCAGTGCGCTCTCGCTTACAAAGAAAAATTCTCATACCTTTACCAGGAGCCAGAGAAATATTGCAACTCTTACAGGTCAAAATTCATCCCGATTGGGTATTAGATAAGGATGTTGACCTAAATGCTTATGCCCAAGCTCTAGTTGGTTTATCGGGTCGGGATATTGCTACTGCAATAGAAACCTCAGCTCAATTAGCTTTTGACGATTGGACAGATGGGTTACTGCTCATTGAAGATCGCCATTTCCGACAGGCTTTCGGCTCTAGATTAACCTGAGTTCAACCAAGCTAAAAAACTGCAATTTTTCAAGTTTGAACAATGTGATACTAATTCTCAAAAGTAACTGGAGAGATAGAGCATCTAAAATTTCACTAGTGACAATTTGTAAACTGTCACTAGTGAATCTGATATTTTCAGAAAATTCCTCTAAACTTGTAGTTGTGTGAGGAGTAAGTGTAAAAGAGAAAAGCTTTGGGGTCGAAACACGGCAAGACTCCCAAAGCTTTTTTCTTGCCTTGATAAATAAAAAGTCAAGGGGTTGGCATTGCCAACCCCTTGATTAATCAAAAAATGATATTTGAGCTAAATTTTTATACTGAAGACTCCTGTTGTTGATAGAGATAGTAGTAACGACCTCTCAGAGCCATTAACTCTTCATGACTACCTTGTTCTACAACAGAACCAGCATCCATCATCACAATTATGTCTGCATTTTTAATTGTTCCTAGACGGTGAGTGATAAAGAATACAGTGCGACCTTTCAAGGCTTCTTTGAGATTGCGGGATACTTGTTGCTCTGTGTTGTAGTCCAAAGCACTAGTTGCCTCGTCCATAACTAACATAGCAGGTTGTTGAAGAATAGTACGAGCGATCGCAATCCTTTGCCTTTGTCCTCCAGATAAAGCTGAACCCCTTTCTCCGACTCTAGTATTGTAGCCATTAGGTAAGCTCATGATAAATTCGTGAGCAGCAGCAATCTGAGCAGCAGCAATAATTTCTTCTGTTGTGGCATCAGGATTAGTTAGAGCAATATTCTCCATAACTGTACCCTCAAACAAGAGAGTTTCTTGGGGGACTACTCCAATTTGACGGCGTAGAGAATACAGTTCAACACGGTTGATATCATAGCCATCAACCAGAATTCTTCCTGATTCTGGCTCATACAAGCGAGAAATGAGCTTAGTTAAGGTACTCTTACCAGCACCACTTTGCCCTACTATTGCTGTAAAAGTACCTGGGGGAATATCCAGATCGACGTTATTAAGTTGTAGAGGACCACTGTTTTTAAACCTAAAGGAGAGACTTTCGTATTTTACGCCTCCTTTAATTGCTGGCATGGGAATGTTATTGCGGTCTTCTTCCCCTTCTTCTGGATGATCTACAATATCAGCCAAACGTTCCAGAGATAAAGCTGTTTCCTGGAAATTTTGCCACAACTGAGCCAAGCGCATAATGGGAGAAGTTACATAACCAGAAATAATCCGAAATGCAATCAACTGACCTAAAGTAAGTTTGCCATCTATTACCAAAAATGATCCCATCCCGATGATTAAAACTCGGGAGAGTTTATTCAGAAAGCCACTCGCTGAACTAGCCAGAGTCGAAGTAATTACGGTTTTAAAGCCAGTAGAGATATAGCGAGCATAACGTTCTTGCCATTGCCAACGTGAACGTAATTCAATATTTTGAGCTTTAACTGTTTGAATTCCTGTGAGGATCTCTACCAGATAGGATTGAGTTTCCGCATTCCGTTCCGCTTTAACTCGTAATTGTCTTCTGATAGTCGGAGAGAAGATTAGAGTTAAACCAATGAAGATGGGAATAATTCCCAAGGAAACCGCCGTTAGTAAAGGGCTATAGATAACCATTACAACAATGTAAACCACAGAAAATACTGCATCTAGTACTACTGTGAGGGCTGTTCCTGTCAAAAATTGGCGAATTTTCTCTAATTCGTTAACACGGGTCGAGATTTCCCCTACTGGTCGCCGTTCAAAATAGCGTAATGGCAGGCGCAGCATATGATCAATAATTTCTGAACCTAGAGCCAAATCAATGCGATTGGTGGTATCAACAAATAGATAAGTTCTCAGGGTTGTCAGTAAAGCCTCAAAAATATTAATCACAATGAGGAAAGCAACTAGATACCCCAAAGTATCTACGCTATTTTGGCTAATTACCTTGTCAATGATGACCTGAATCATCAGAGGATTGGCTAAGGCAAATAACTGAACAAAGAAAGAAGCGATAAATACTTCGATTAAGACTCGTCTATATTTTTGTAAAGATGGTAAAAACCAACTTAAGCCAAAACGTTCTTGGGGAGTTTCTTTAGTTTTTTGCAGTAATAGTACTTCTCCACTTTCTCCCCAAGTAGAGAGAAAGTCATCGGGACTATACCTCCGTAATCCTAATTCTGGTACTGCGATAACCAATTCCTTTTGACTGATCTCATAGACTACAGCCAAGCTATCTTGCCAACGGACAAAGCAAGGTCCTTCCAAACGGGTGAAAGCTTTACCAGGAATTGTAATTAGCTGGGGATTTAAACCCATTAACTCTGATACTGCACCGCACAGGGGTAAAGACAGGATATTGCCTCGTTGGAGTTGTTCCGAGAGAACTCGACGGATTACCTCTTTACGGAAAGGCATATTAAAGTACTTGCTCAACATTTGAAAGCAAGCAACTCCCACATCTAAAGGAGTTCTTCCAGCATAGAAGGGATAATCTCTAGTGTCGGTAGTCTCTTCTTCTGGTTCTTCGGTGGTAACTAGAGGTAAAGGCTCTTCTGCTTCTGCAACGTTTTCGCCCCACTCAATATCAGGTTTAATGTTGGGGGCAACAGAACGAGATGGGACGGGAACTAATCCTTCTTCTACTCCGTTAACATCGCTACCAAACCATTTACTACGAGGAATGGAGAGTAAACGAGCTGGTTTATCTCCTGTAACCACAATAGAACGGCGATCTTTGGTAAAATCTAGACGGCTGCCAATGGGGAATTCTTCAATTGTTCCTCCACCACTTACTAACCAAATACGGCTATTGTCCAATAAGGGGTTGGTTAATTCAGAATCTAATTGGTGTTCTCCTGGGGGTAAATGGTAGATTTCTGCATCTTTAGCTGCTTCTAGAGCGAGACTTTTGAGTTCCCAGTCTCCTTGAGCTTCTTTTTCCAGTTGAATTCCCAGAATATCGAATACTTCTATATTAGCAACGCGATCGCGAAATTCTTGTTGTAGTTGGGGGTATTTATCTAGAAGTTCTAAAAAATAGTCATTATCTAAAGCCAGACAGACGACCTCTGTACTAGCCATAGCCGTCTCACAGGGCACATTTCTTGCCAGGTTAATCCAACCAATAATTTGTCCTGGTTTTAGTTTGTCCAGAGTGGTTGGCATTTTGGTACGGGTATCGTAGCCAAGAATTCGCACCTCTCCCTCGGAGATAATGGCGACTTGTCCTTGCATTTTTTCCCGCATTACCAGGACTTTCCCGATACCATACCTTAATGGTTTGAGATTCTTAGCAAGTTTGCTAATTTCTGCTGGTGGAAGTTGATTAAATTGAGGAACAAGGGATAAAAATTGTTCGACAAGTTGAGTGGTACTTGTATTACTCATGTTTTAAGTAAGCTGAACTGGTGATTGCAAGGAAGAAAAAGATACTTTTTGCTCGATTTCCGAATTAAGCCATTGTCGGAACATCTCATCAAGCATTCTTTGTCTAGTAGGAGGGTCTAATTTGGCGGAGAGGAAATTTTCCAGTCTAATAATGACTATCCATTCTCCGACTCTAGTGGGAGGGATCAATTGACCTGGCTTTGAGGTAGAGAGAACTTGAGCAATTTTAGGATGGGGCGCATTCATTTCTATCGGACCAATGAGTCCTCCTGTTTGAGCTTCTGTACCTTTGGAATATTCCATTGCTAACTCACGGAAAGTGCTTTCTCCTTCTTGAATCCGAAAGTATAATTCTTGAGCTAGTTCAGCTCGGTCTATCCTGATTAAAGAATAGACAACTCGGTCTAGTTGAGCTTTGCGTTGCAGAAAGTACGATTCTACTTTATTTCCCCAGTTCTCCTCTTTATATCGGTCAATTTTGAGTTTTTTTGTAATAATTTTCTCTAATTGTTTTTTATTTAAACCTTGTTTTGCCAGCCAAGTTGCCATCTGTTCTTCTGATGAAATTTGGTTTTGCTGGCAAAATTGATTGTATGCTGAAGTTTGCTCTTCTTCGGAACAGTCAACCTCAGCAATAGCCTGATCGATAATAATCTCTTGGGCTAGTTTAGGCAGCATTTGATATTCTGCCAGCAACCCTGCCACATCTTCGGCTGTATAAACTTTGTTACCAATTTCTAAAACTACACCCATACTTTTATTACATATTGATTGCACAAATTTGCAGATTGATAGAGACTACGAAAGGGGAAAACTTTAACCGCGAAAGAGGTTTCTTATTTATTAGGAACTTCTCTAATCGTGATGTTGACGCTGAGGAATGTTCGTTGGTCAACGAGCATACCCGCTTTCGACAGTGGCTCTTTATTGGCAATCAACAAGACCCCATTGTCTTGTAATCACCCTGTTGACCGAAATTTTACTTACTTTAAAGGTTGAGTAACCTCAAAATAGTTTCTCTCTGTCCCAATCTCTTTAATTTTGCTATTCAAACTTAACCTAAATAATACTGGAATGACATCCAATAGATGACATCTCAGATAAATATCGCAAGATTAATCTAAGTATTTATAAGCCTTGGGACTTTCCATACTTTAGATTAATCAAGGGGATGATTCATCACCTTACTTTATGACACAACTTGCTCCAACAATACCACCGCATAAGCACAGATCCCCGCTTCTTGTCCCACAGCTCCTAAGCGTTCATTGGTAGTAGCTTTAACACTTATTTGATTATCTTCTAGTCCTAAGATTTGGGCGAGTTTCTGCCCCATTGGTTTGATATAGGGCTTCAGCTTGGGTCGTTCTGCTACTATTGTTGAGTCAATATTACTAATCTGCCAATCTTGATCGCGAATCATTTGATTAACTTGCTCCAGTAAAACTAGACTATTTGCCCCCGACCATTTAGGGTCGCTAGGAGGGAAATAGTGTCCTATATCCCCTAAACTTAGTGCGCCTAACATAGCGTCCATAATGGCATGAGTCAGTACGTCTGCATCGCTATGTCCTAATAAACCTAGTTCGTGGGGAATTGTGATGCCTCCCAAAATTAATGGTCTTTCACGAACAAGGCGATGGATATCGTAACCGTTACCAATGCGAATTTTCATAATGCTACTTTTAGTTGTATTAATGTCACATCCCTATAGTGTTAGGAAAAAGAGTTATCGGCTATCTCAAAAAAAAATATAATTTGATTACTTTGACCAACGGTCACTCGCAAGCCCAACCTTTGCAAGGCGGGGAGCTAGTGACTACAACAGAGGCTACTAGCTGGTAGCCTCTCTAATCGCGCAGGCACCGCTGTAAGGTCTTACAGTGTTGATATTGGAAAGTTTATCATTACCCTTTTGGTTTTAAATTTATGTTAGGTATCTTAATTAGAAAAATTAGCCTGAGATTAAACAAAATGAAACAGAAAACAACGGGAATTGTCAAAATAAGTTATTGGCTTAAGTCAATAATTTTGTTAGGATTTTTCTCCCTATTAATAGCTGCTCCTGCTATGGCTACAGGGGTTTATGATTTAGACAGTCCCAATAATACAGATGTTTGGGTAATTGACCAAGCTGATGAAATTAGTTTGGCGAATCAAAATAAATTGACTGGTATCTTCAAAAAAACGGCTCAAACAACTGGTCAAGAAATTAGAATGGTGGCAGTCCGTCGTTTAGACTATGGCGAAACCATTGATAGTTTGGCAGATGAAATCTTTACCACTTGGTATCCTTCTGTTGAGGAACAAGCGAACCAAACTCTCTTGGTGATGGATACCCTAACTAATAACGTGGCTCTGCGTACTGGTAGCACCGCAACAGAAGCCGTGACTCCTGATATTGCTCAAAGCATTGTGGAAGAAACCGTAGGTTATCAACTCAGAAAAGGCAATAAATACAATCAAGCTTTTTTAGATGCTAGCGATCGCTTAGTTGCGGTATTATCAGGAGAAGAAGATCCTGGTCCCCCTGTCATTGAAGAGGAGATTCAAGTAGAAGGAACCTTTACTAAAGCTGAAGATACAGATGCAGGTAGTGCTTTTGTTTGGGTAATTGTGTTGTTAATTGTGGCAACTGTTGTCCCAATGGTAACTTACTTCTGGTATGTGGGATTTCCTGGTAATTAACTAGCAAATAATGACTTTAGTGTCTCAAACCGAACTAATAGCTGGCGCGATCGCGGGAAAAGTGGTAAGCTTTCCTACAGATACCGTTCCAGCTTTAGCCGTAAAACCCAAGTTCGCCAATTTAATATTCCAGATCAAGCGCAGACCTGCAAATAAGCCCTTGATCTTAATGGCTGCTTCTTTAGATGATTTATTCCCTTATGTCTCAGGAACCCCCCTAGAATTTGATATTTGGCAGCACATAGCCAACAAATACTTTCCTGGTGCATTAACTTTAGTTTTACCAGCCTCTGATGCTGTACCAAATGCGATCAATCCCACCAATTCTGGAACTGTGGGAATTAGAATTCCTGATAATAAAACTGCCCTAAAAATCTTGAGTCAAACTGGAGTTTTAGCAACCACTAGTGCTAACTTGTCGGGAGAATCTCCTCTCACTGAAATGGGGCAAATTGCTCAAACTTTCCCTGAAGTATTAGTAATCAAACAAGAATTTACCATAACAGGTAGCGGTTTGCCATCTACTGTTGTTCAATGGAAAGAAAATAATTGGCAGATTCTCCGCCAAGGTAGTGTTCAATTTTCATTAAGTGATACATAGCAGTTCTTGTAATGGTGAGGGACAGTAACCCTAAGTTCATTGTTCATTGGATTTACCGCATAACTAACTGTTAGAACCGCTATATAAACACTGCTTCCTACGCTGAACTTAAACAATAAACCAACTTGTTGACCTAGACTTATGAGAAACATTGAGGACTTACAAGAGGAACTAGAAAAAACTAAGTTAGCATACCAAATGGCTAGACAAATGAGCCAGTTTAAAGCTACATTTTTGGCTAAAACTTCTCATGAAATTAGGTCCCCTCTAAGTAGTTTGATTGGATTGCATCAACTGATTTTATCGGATTTGTGTGATAGTCCCCAAGAACAGAAAGAGTTTATTAATCAGGCTTACAATTCCGCTTTAAAATTGATGAAATTAATTGATGAAATTATTGCAGTTTCTAAGGTCGAGTGTGGTACTAATCAACTTAATTATGAGTCCTTATCCATAGCAGCCATTATGGCAGAAGTTTATAATCTTACTCATCTACAAGCTGCTAACCGTAATTTAAAATTAAACATTATTGCACCAGAAACTGACCTTAAAGTCTATGCAGATCATCGTTCTCTAGTGCAACTAATCCTTAATTTAATTGATGGTGGCATTAATTTAATGGAAGAAGGACAAATTAAAGTTACCACTTTTCCTATAGTTGAATCGCAAAATATTTGTGTCGAAATTGAGTTGAATTGCTTTGGTGAAAGTTGGCAAGAAACCCCATCTAATAATAAATCAGCACCAAGCAATAGCTTAGAAGAAATCGCAGCTATTGCTCAACAAATTGATCTTTCCCCGAACATGAAATTATTACTATCTCAAACTTTGCTAGAAGCTATGGGAGGTAATTTAGAGCTATTAGACTTATCTAGTCAAGACAAACCTTTAACTCGAATTATTTTGACCTGTAAGGAAGCTCCTCAATAATTAATAATAAATATAGCCCTTCTCAAATATAGCAAGTCTCGTACTGGTGAGGTAGAGTAATACTAAATCCTGTTTAGATACAACACTTTAAATTTGTGGGAATTGAGAACGACCTTCGGTAGTCGCTGCGCGTACAGAATTCAGAAAGGTTTAAGCTGAATCAATCATCTGTAGCAATCTTAAAGGAAAACGATATTAGCGATAGGGATGACTTTTTTGAGAGCATTCCTGTTGCCAACATTTACGAAGTAACTCAAGTCGGTAAAAGTACCAAAATCTTTGGAAATTCCACACTGAATGGCGGTCTAAAACTGGTTGATTCATATATTGCCAAATTGGATGAGTTAATAGTCTGAGCTTCATTTTTTAAACCAAGAATTGTTAAACATATTAATCAGACAAAGTCTTAAGGGACTTCCTAACACTAATCTGACAGATAATATGCCCAATCCTCTTGGTCATAATTGCCTAAAATTGATCTTTAGATTGCGAAATATTAAGTGATTTTACGAATTGTCATTTGGCAAAAATTCTGTATGCTAGGATACATTATCTAAACTTCTAGTAATATCCAGTGTAATCCTACCGCCAAAGTCAGGAATTGGTGCGCCAGGTTTGGATAGTTTGACTTGAACTTGATGAATTTTGTCCAGACTAAGAATTTTATTGGCGATCGCATCAACTAATTTTTCTACCAGGGCAAATTTAGAATTTTTGATCATATCCTTAACCAAAAATATTGCTTCTCGGTAATCGAAAGTGTCTGTAATATCATCACTTTTAGCAGCAGGAGCCAAGTCTAACCACAAGGTTAAATCGACCTCAAACCATTGTCCTAAAACTTGTTCTTCTGGTAAATATCCTGTATACCCGTAACAGCGAATTCCTGTAACTTGTATTGAATCCATAACTAAAGTATTTGTTGATTGTTAATTGTTCATCGTTCATTGCTAACTGCTAACAATTAACTTAAATATCTTTGTGGGTGAAGGGTTTGGCATTATTACCTGTATAGGTGGCTGCAATGTGTCCTTGACCTGTAACTTGATATTTGTAAGTTACTAACCCTTCTAACCCTACGGGACCACGAGGGGGCATTTGTTGGGTGCTAATGCCTACTTCTGCTCCAAAGCCGTAACGAAAGCCGTCAGCAAAGCGAGTAGAACAATTATGATACACTCCTGCTGCATCTACTTGATTGAGAAATTGCTCCGCCCTTTCCTTATCTTCTGTAACAATGGCTTCCGTATGTTTGGAACCATAGTTATTAATATGAGCGATCGCATCTTCCAAAGAGTCTGTAACTTTGATTGCCAGAATCAAGTCGCTATATTCAGCACTCCAATCTTCTTCCCTAGTTGGTTTGACAGCAATAATTTCACTTGTTGCTGCATCGCCTCGTAACTCTACATCTTTTTCGGTCAGAGCGGAGGCAATTTGGGGCAAGATTTTCGGGGCAATATCTTTATGGACTAGGAGGGTTTCGATCGCGTTACAAGCTGCGGGATAGTGGGTTTTTGCATCTATAGCAATGCTGAGGGCGGTTTCTATATTAGCACTGAGGTCTATGTAGAGATGGCAGATACCGTCTGCGTGTCCCAAAACAGGAATACGAGTATTGTCTTGAACATAACGCACAAAAGAATTAGAACCTCTGGGAATAATTAAATCCACGTATTGATCCAGGTCTAATAATTCTTTGATTTCTTCTCTAGTGGTTAATAATTGTACCGTATCAGGAGAAACCTCAGTTTTAGCTAATGCTTGCTGGATGATTTGAGTCAAAGCTTGACAAGAACGAATTGCCTCTCTTCCCCCTTTCAGAATTACTCCATTACCCGACTTAATTGCCAAGCTAGTGATTTGAATTAGAGCTTCTGGTCGTGCTTCAAAGATAATTCCCAATACTCCCAAAGGACAAGTAACCCGCTTCAGAACTAGTCCTGCATCTAACTCGCGATGGATTTGTACTGTCCCCACAGGGTCAGCTAACTTAGCTACATCCCTCACACCTGCGATCGCACTTTTTAGCTTACTTTCTCCTAGTTTCAATCTGGCATAGAGAGAGGGGGAAATCCCATCTTTTTCGGCTGCTTCACAGTCTGCAATATTGGCTTCAAGTATTTGGGGAGTCGCTATGGTTAAAGCTTCTGCGATCGCTTCTAGAGCCTGATTACGGTCTTTTGTAGAGAGTACCGCCAGTTTTCTAGCTGCTTGACGAGTGTTTTTAGCGATATCGATGAGGGATAAAGATCGAGTTTCAGAAGCTACCATGATTTTTACCAATACAGAAACGGGCAAGAAATATTGTAGCGAATCAGTACCCCTTCCGCATAAAGTTAAATTATGAAATTATAGATGTATCAGGGGACACAATCTTGAGGATTGTAGTCTGAATTACGGGGACAGGATATTTTCGTGACTCCATACATCACAAAAAAGAGAACTTAGAAAACTACGATCTGTGATCATCATCAAGATACTGGGAGGTTTAGGGCTATTTCTGTTAGGGATGGTTGTCATGACTGATGCTCTAAAAACCCTAGCAGGAAGCGCAATGCGTCGTGCATTGATGCAATTTACCCGCACACCGATATCGGGGGTATTGACTGGAGCGTTAGCTACGGCAGTTTTACAGTCTTCCAGTGCAACTACAGTAGCAACAGTGGGGTTTGTTAGCGCTGGACTAATTCCGTTTTCGGCAGCTTTGGGAATTATTCTGGGAGCCAATATTGGGACGACCATGACGGGGTGGTTGGTCGCCATTTTGGGATTTAAGCTCAAACTAGGCACTGTCATGTTGCCACTGATTTTTATTGGTACCAGCCTTAAACTCTTTTCTCGAAGTCGGGTTGGGACAGTGGGAATGGCGATCGCTGGATTTGGGATTATTTTTGTCGGCATTACCACCATGCAGACAGCGATGGATGGAGTGGAAAGCTTTATTACCCCAGCTCAACTGCCCTCAGATACTTGGTTGGGTCGCTTACAATTAGTGGCGATCGGGATTCTGAGTACCATCATCACCCAATCTTCTAGTGCAGGAGTAGCTACTACCTTAACCGCGCTCTATGCCGGAGCAGTGAACTTTAACCAAGCAGCAGCATTAGTTATTGGCATGGATGTGGGAACAACAGTAACCGCTGTTATTGCCAGCGTCGGAGGTTCCCTCAATGCTCGTCGTACAGGCTTATCCCATGTGTTTTACAATTTTTGGACGGCGTTTCTGGCTTTACAACTGATCGCTCCTTACACCTGGTTATGGAATCAGTTTGGGGCTGGGGCTTTGATTGACAATGCCGAGATTGCCCTCGTTGCCTTTCATACCAGCTTTAATTTCGTTGGGATTAGCTTGCTGTTGCCTTTTCTCAAACAGTTTGCCTGGGTAATTATGCGAATCGTTCCTGGTGAAGAGACAACCTATACCGATGAGCTGAGTGAAGCACTATTGGAACAACCAGAGTTGGCGTTAAATGCTGCCCAAAAAGTCCTAGAAGCAGAATTATTGGCTTTATTTCACCATATAGCAGCGATTTTAGGCGATAACACTGGTAAAAGGGTAGATTTAGTCGCATTGCAAACGGCATTGGATGATACCCATGCTTATCTTGATCGGATTCATCTCTCCCAAACCGCTAAACCCAACTGGGAACGCCTAATTAACCTCATCCATGCCCTAGACCACCTCCAACGCCTGCACGAACGGTGCGAAGAAGATGAAGACCGAGCCCAAACTGCACAAGCAACATCCGAACTAATGGAAGACTCCCAGTTCCTTTTGGTAACCCTACAAAACCTTGTCAGATTAGTCCAGGAAAAACGTTGGCAAACAGCGATTGAACAAGCAAAACAAGCTTCTTTCCTGATTCATCATAAGGTTAAACCCTATCGAGCCCAAACTGTTAACCAGATTGCCAATGGTCAAATTGATGTGCTGACGGGCACCGCCAGACTCGAAGCGATTCGTTGGTTACGTCGGGTCAGTAAACACGTTACCCGCAGCACCTTTCATCTGTATCAGGCAATCTTAGCTCAATGATCGGGCGATTTGGAGCAATTCTAATTCTGGAAAAAATGGAAAGTTAGTTCTCTAATTCTTGCTAGACTGACATCTTGCACCAATACAAATAAACTTGATTTTTAGAGATTAGTAATCAATATTATTAAACTTTTCCCTTTAACCTTTTGCCTTTTCCCTAGTAACATAGACAAGCTACAGGGGAGGTGCAAGATCTGAGTAGAGAAGTCTTGTGCCTTTACATTATTGAAAAAACAGTATGCTTCAGGGATTTTAAACACGAATAATAATTACTGTAGTTTCTGTTTTAGAAGCGATCGCTTCAGGAATACTATCTAAGACTCCATTATGGAGTAAATCTTCGCTAGTAGCTCCAAAAATGATTAAATCATATTTTCGCTGATAATTCAGGCGGGATACGGCATCAGGAAGAGAATTGGCAACAAAAGGAAAGATCCGAACAGGGCGATGAATTTTATCTGCGATCGCTTTAGCGGTATTTTCCAGCTCACGCAAACTGTATTTTTGGCTTAGGGAATTATGGACTTGGGACAATTCCAGAAGAGGGTAATCGTTTAAAGTATAAACATTAGCCAAAGCCGATAAAAATTTCATGGTTCTTTGGATATTTTTTTTGTCAGTAGTAGGAATTAACCATTTACCTTCTCCCGATACATAGTAGGGAAAGGAATAGGACAAAGTTCCTAGTTTTACTAGCATTAATTCACAACTAGCCTGAGCAATAATGGTATCGATCACGTTGCCGAATATTTTTTCTGAGCTAGAACATTCCCCCCTCCAACCCATAAGTAATAAGTTAGTATGTTCTTGAGCAATAGTTTCTAAGATTGCTTCCGCTGTATTGTTGGCAACTCTGACTTGAGTATGAACGGGAATATTTTGTTTTCTGCCCCATCTTTCCAAACGGTGCATTAACTGGCGACTGGGGATCACATTAACACTAGCTTGACTAGGATTGATATGCTTGGGTACGGGGATAACTTGTAAGCAGTGAATTTCATATTTTTGGTAACGTGCGATCGCAGCAGCAATATTAATTAAACTGGTAGCATGATGGGGATTGGCAATGGGTAATAAAATACGTCCTCTTCCTGTGGCGGACGAGCGAGTTTGATAAATAATATAAGAAGGTTCGCTTTTTACTGTAGTGTCGCGATCTCCTGTAAGCCTTTTCGCTTCAGCGTTAATAATATCACTGCGAGTAATAATTCCAACCAACTTATTACACTCCACCACAGGTAAACGGGATAGTTTATAACGATTTAATAAATACAAAACATCGGTCAAAGGAGCAATAGGAGCGACTGTAATTGGTTGAGGAGTCATAATATCTCGTAGTTGCATCTGTTGATGGGTTTTGCCAGAATTATCCAGATCGGATTGAGTCACAATTCCTACTAATTTGCCATCTTCTACCACAGGAAACCCCCGATGATGGGAACGGGACATAGCTTGAATTAACTCTTCCATAGTCAAATCACTAGGCAAACTTTCCACCCGAGATTCCATCACATCATTGGCTGTCAGTTGAGACAGAAAATCATGGGTTGTGGTTTCTTCTGTTAGTTCGATCCCACTGATATTTAAAATATGTTCATATAAAGAACCAGGAAAAAAAGTCTCTGCTACAATATATGCGATCGCAGAACTAATCATCAAAGGTAGCACCACATTAAAATCCGCCGTCATCTCAAACACAATGACAATAGCTGTTACAGGAACTCGAACCACTGCGGTGAAAAATGCCCCCATCCCTGCTAAACCAAACAAATAAGAATATTCATCACCAACAACAGAAGATTGTACTATTCCGACTAAATCACCTAAAGCCAAACCTAAAACCAAAGCAGGAGCAAATAAACCACCAGGCGCACCTGATCCATAAGCCACAATAGTAAGAAAAGAATGAGCCACAAAAGCCAAAGCGATATGCTGCCAATTTAGTTCTCCTGCAATTAAAAATCCTCTTAAACCCGTATTATCGTAGAAAAAGCTCGGTAAATAAGCAATAATTGTCCCTGAGATTAATCCAGCTAAACCAACCCGCCAAGGCATAGGTAAAGGTAAACGACGATTGAAATTAGTAGCAGCGATAACTCCACTATTGAATAGTCCCCCTAATAGTCCAGCGAGAATTCCTAACAGCACACAAAAGGGAATTTCTCCCAGAGTAAAACTGGTATTAGGAGCATTGAGAGATAAAATATCCTGTAAATTTAAATCCGTAGAAGCGAAAAGGCGGGAAACCACTGCACCAGTAAAAGAGGCAATAATTGCAATTTCCAGAGTTAAACCCGAAATATCTCGCATCAACTCCTCAATCACAAATAACACTCCCGCAATGGGAGTATTGAAGCCTGCTGCTAAACCTGCTGCTGCGCCAGCAGCAATCATCTGACGACGATTTGCAGGAGAGTTAGGTATCCAACGGCTTAGTTGTGCTGCCAAAGCTGCACCAATATGTACAGTAGGACCTCTTCTCCCCAGAGTTAAACCAGCACCTAAAGTCAGAATTGTGCCCAAAGTTTTCACTATTGCAACACGCAAATTTAGCATTACGGGATGTCTAGCTAAAGCTGCTTTAACTTGCGGAATCCCTCCCCCTGCTGCTGCTGGAGCTAGTAATTCAACTATCCAACCAGCCAAAAACCCCAGTCCAAAACCAATAACAGGTAAAGCTATATGTGCGCCATAAATGTAGATAACTTTGATACGCCATCCCCCCAACCAGCCAATACCTTCTTTGAGCAATAAGGCAGCTAAGGCAGAAAATAGCCCGATTAAACAAGCTTCCAGTAGGGCGTATCTAATATCTATAGAAGTTGTTGCTAATAGTCTTGAAGTCCACTCACTAGGGATTAACTTTTTCATTACAAAAGCCTTGTATATTAGCCTTTTCGATTATCTTTTGACCTCCAAAACTCTTATTTTCCTTAGTTATTCCTTATGGAAATAGATCCGGTCGTATTTTTTATTATTCCTTACTTAGAGCTTATTTAACCTTACTTCAATTTTTCCTCATTAGCTTTTCTATTGGGCATGAGTAAACTAGGAACTTAAAACACAACAATTACGTCAATTTGATCTAACTTTCTATCTCATTTACGTGAGCCGACTCTCAAATTTTATTGGGAGATCAATACAGACTCACGATCTTAATACTTAAGTAAAATTGCTTACACAAAAAGAGTAAAATTGATGAAATAATAAAGTAAATATAAAAAAGTTATGTTTACTTTACACAAAAAATAAACTTTACATATTAGAAATAATATAAATACGGCGAGTATGAATAAATATTTGTATACAGGATTAGTAATAAGTGCGATCGCATTAAATAGTGTGTCGGTCAAAGCACAAGAAGATTACAGTCAGGAAAATCCAGAAACAGTTTTTGTCTGCGCTACCCAATCAGAAACCCCAACTATGTTTGCCTACACTCCAGGCAATGTTAACTTAACTCCCTTAATTAATTGGCATCAAGAATACCTTTTACCTGAACAATCAGCGACAGAAGTTTGTCAGGAAGTAGCAGTTAAACTACAAAATCTCTCACAACAAGAATCAGAAAAATATTTCGTAGCTCAAAAGCAAGAAACTTACAGTCTTATTTGTCTGGTTAGTCAAGAGAGTGAAAATTGTAGCAGCCAAAACAGTGAGCCATTATTTAAGGTCAGCTCCAACTACGATCCTAGTTGCATTCTAGACCAAAGAGAACCAATTGAATGTATTGCGATTGGACAAGTTAGAGGAGTATTCACTATCGAGGATACACCCTATCAACCTACCTGGTGGCCCTGGTAGTAAGCTGTTGTAGTTGAAAGTTTAAAACCATTCCCTTTGAGCCAAATCTATTCTATTAATTTACAAATTTCCACTAAGCTAAGTTTAACTTGCTATAAACTTAGGTTTTTGGCTCAACTATTGCAGTTTCACAAGGTAATAGAGCTAATAGCTTATGGTTAATACCGCAATCATTTCAATACTTTGATTACAAAATTAAATGATTAATGTCTTTAAAAAATCTTCAGGGACTTATAACCAGTATGATATTGGTCAAGTCCTTGTTTTTTGTTCCTCCTGTTCATGCTCAACCAATAGAAATTAAGACATCTTTCTCTGCTATCAATCTCCCATCTAACCCTCAAACAGACACCGAATCATCACAACTTTTTGTAGCTCAAGATCCAGCCGACGCTGGTTCTCCCTCTTTGCGCCGTCAACCTGTCGAGGGAGAACAGAGATTTGAACCAACTAAAATTCCCCTTCGTATCCCCCGTCGCAATTATTATCGGACTTCTCCCAGCGTTACCATCATTAATCCTTCTGGTTACGGTGCTGCTTGGGGAAATGCTGGCATTGGTATAGGGTTTCAGGAAAGAGCAAGATTTGTCGATCAAAGAGATGCAGTAATTGGTTTTGGGTTTGGTTTAGGCAATCCTGTAAAAAATATTGGAGTACAAATTGGTGTCAGTTTAGTTGATGTTAGTGCGCCTTTCAGAGATGGTGCAGTAAGTATTAAATTACATCGACGGTTACCCGAAGACTTTAGTATTGCAGTAGGAACACAAGGAGGGGTAATTTGGGGGACTACTGATGGTGGTTCCTCTATTTATGGGGTAGTTACTAAAAGACTTGCACTCAGGCAAGATCGAACTAAATCCCTAAGTGAAGTCTATGTTTCTTTGGGAATAGGAGGAGGGCAATTTCGCTCTGAATCTGATATTGAAAATGGAATTGAATCTGTAGGAGTATTTGGTAGTTTGGCTGTGAGAGTGATCGAACCAATAAACCTAGTTACAGAGTGGAGTGGTCAAGATTTAACTATAGGCACCTCTATTGTGCCTTTTAAAAATTTTCCCTTTGTCATAGTACCAGCCATCACTGATATTACTGGTTCGGCTGGAGATGGGGCAAGATTTATTTTTGGTGCTGGTTATAGCATTTCTTTTTAATCTTTTTAGCTGTACCGCGATAGGGTGTCAGCGTCGGGAGTAGTCACGTTGATTGGTAATAAAGATGATGAAAAAACTTTTGATTAGTTGCAGTATGTTTTGGGTTTGGATGGTATTAAATCCTAATTCAGGTTACTCCCAATCAGGTAATATGTCTGATATTACTATGCCTAATCCAGGAGAAATAAATAATCAACCCCCACCATCAAATCAAACTCAAAGAGATGATCTTAGGAACTCTCCCGATCCCGAAGACCTAATCGATACAACCATTGTTGAACCTGAACTCCCAGAGGAGACAACCCCTACATCAACAAACCCCGATAGAGAAGTAAACCCAGAAAATAACCCAGAAGACATAGAACAAATATCTCCCACCGAAACAATTGATCCAAAAGAACTAGACCTAGAAATTGTCGAAGAAGGAGAAAGCATTGAAACTGAAGCAGCAGAAACAGAAACAGAAACAGAAACAGAAACAGAAACCACTGAAGCCGAACCCGAAGAGGTAGCGCAAGAGTCAGATATTGAGGCAACAATAGATACTCAAGCTTATGAATTACAACTACAACAATCCAATCTCAACTTAGCCTTATTGATGCAAGAAGAGTCCTATGCAACTCAAATAGCATCTTATTCTAAAATTAGAATTTATGGAGAGGCTCCCTCTGTCAAAGAAATATCTCAAAGATTAGGGGACTTGTGGGAACAAACAGGCAAAAAAGCAGCATTTATTAATGTTTCATTACAAAAGAAACAGATCGAATCTTTTACGGTTTTACCAAGTGTTCCTCCTTCTTTGGCATCTGCTAACATCAGCAAAAATCAATTAGCTCAACCTAAAGAAATAGCTTTACGTCGTACCACCAAAAATATCCAACGCAAAACTTTACTGGCAACTGCTAAAGAATTTCGTCAAGAAATTAGTAATCCTCGCAAAATTCGTCAAAATAATTATTTAGAGTCTGCACAACAACTTTATAAGTTGATTATTGAACCCATAGAAGCAGAATTAGAAGCGAATAATATAGATATTTTAGTGTTTGCTATGGATTCAGGATTACGCCTGTTACCTTTTGCTGCGTTTCATGATGGAGAACAATTTTTGATTGAAAAATATGCAGTAGCTACAGTTCCTAGTTTTGGTTTGACTGATACCCGTTATGTGAACCTGAGTGAAAGCTATATCCTGGCTATGGGAGCATCAAAGTTTAAAGGAGAGTCGGCTAATCTTCCCACTATGGCTTTGGAGCTAGGAAGTGTTACTCAAAATGCCAGTCGTGGTGAAATTTATCTCAATGAAGATTTTACTGTTGCTAATTTTAAAGCTCAAAATCGTCGTAGTGAACCTTTTCCCATTATTCATTTAGGTACTCATGCACAGTTTAATTCGGGAAAGTTTGATGATTCTTATATTCAGTTTTATGATGAGAAACTCCAGTTATCAGCTTTAAGACAAATCTCTGATGAACTGGGTTGGAGTACGAGCCAAAATCCCCCTGTGGAGTTACTGGTGCTAAGTGCTTGTCAAACTGCTTTGGGAGATGAAGAAGCAGAATTAGGCTTTGCTGGCTTGGCTCTGCAAACTGGTGTAAAGTCCGCTCTGGCTAGCCTTTGGTATGTTAGTGATTTAGGTACTTTAGCTTTGATGGGAGAATTCTATGACCGCTTAGATGATACTCTAATTAAGGCTGAAGCACTACGGCAAACTCAATTAAGAATGTTGACAGGACAAGTTGCAGTAGAAGATAGAAAGATTAAACTATCTAATGGTGAGTATGTTGCTTTACCTACTAACTTTCCTCAAGGAAGTTTTGCTTTCTCTCATCCTTATTTTTGGTCTTCATTTACTCTCATCGGTAATTGGAATTAAGCATGGGGATGATAAATGATAAATGATAAATGATAAATGTTAAATGAGTTTTATTCGTTCTGATATCGCTAAACTGGCTGCTTATACTCCCCATCCAGGAGGGGAAACTACTCATCCTGTGGATCATTTGGATACTAATGAATGTCCCCTGGATTTACCCCAAGAGATTAAAGATAAACTTACTTGGCTTTATCAACAGGAAATAGAAGCCAATCGTTATCCTGATGGGAGTCATTATCAGTTAAAAAATGCGATCGCAGAATATGTTAATGAATCAGCCAATTTAGGAGCAATTATTGATTTACCTAATATCTCTGTTGGCAATGGCTCTGATGAGTTGATTCGTTCTATTTTAATTGCTACTTGTTTGGGAGGAGAAGGGTCAATTTTAGTCGCCAATCCCACTTTTTCTATGTATGGTATCCTAGCCCAAACCCTTGGTATTCCTTTTGTTAGCGTAGATAGAAACGAGGAAGATTTTAGTTTAGATCTAGAGGCTGCTAATAATGCTATTAGCCAAACTACTAATCCTCCAATTAGGGTTGTGTTTGTAGTTCATCCCAATTCGCCTACAGGTAATGCTTTAAAAGAGGCAGAACTAAACTGGTTAAGAAATCTCCCTGGGAATATTTTGGTGGTAATTGATGAAGCTTATTTTGAATTTAGTCAAACATCACTAGTACCTGAACTAGCCAAACATCCCAACTGGATTATCTTACGCACCTTTTCTAAAGCTTTCCGTTTGGCTGCTCATCGGGTAGGTTATGCGATCGCAAATTCCGAATTTACTGCTATTCTGGAGAAGGTGCGTCTTCCCTACAATCTTCCTAGCTTTTCCCAAACCGCAGCCTTAATAGCACTGCAAAACCGCAATCTAATATTACCTTTGATCGGAGAAATACTCGAAGAAAGAGAGAGAATGTATCAAGCTTTGTCTAGTGACGAGTCTTTACAAGTATGGCAAAGCAACGCCAACTTCATCTATCTCAGATTAAAAAATCTTTCTCCCCAATCTCAACATACTCAACTAGCGACAATTACTACCAAGCTCAAACAACAAGGAACTGTGATTCGTCATACAGGAGGGGGTTTAAGAATCACCGTGGGAACTAAAGAAGAAAATAATAGAACTTTATCGAGGTTAAGTAGCTCCACTTTATTAAATATCAAATAGTGAGGATAGGTATTAGGTTTTAGGTTTTAGGGTAGTGATTCCCATGTAGTGAACAATAAGCGCGATCGCTTAGAAACAATATTTATGTACCCAATAACTGATTTTGGGCAAAATCCTGGAAATTATTGATAGTGGATGATATTATTTCGTAATACAATTAATTTTTGCGATCGCTTGAAGCAAAATTTAACCATAAATCACTCAAACAGTTGCTACAATTAGTTTTAAAAATCTTCTATTAATAGGAAATCTCGGAGAGTGACAAAAGAGGGATAGTTGTTTTTTTTGATAAACCACAGAGAACACAGAGGTGTTTGGGTGGCGTGTCGTTGTTTAATGGTTGAGGTTGAGAGGGGGCGATTGTTGGGTCTTTTGGTTTGATAGGCATGGGGTACAAGAGAGTTTTTCGGTAAGTGAAGGGAAAAGGATATATTTTTTGTTGCCTAATTTATAAAGATAATGTAGCGATTGTTGGTAAATAATATTTCATCTTTGAAAACTACGAATCAACCGACTGAGACGATAGAAAGATTGCTTGGGCTGCATATTAGAATCGAGTAACCCTCCATGCGCCCAAAAATGACCTTTATCGGCAAAATCCCACCAAGAAATAGCTTTAATATAAGGTTTACTGTAGCAAATAGTATAAAACTGTTCGATCCAATCTGCTTGTATGGTTTCGCTCCAAGGTTTATGCCATAATCCCCTTGGCTCTTTGAGTTGGGAAGCTTCATCAATAGTATTAGCAGAAGATACTCCTAACTCAGTGATGTGAATCGGTTTTCCTAGATTACTATAACGCTCTAGTAAGCGATTGATTTCAAACATATCTTGGTCGGGATAATATACTTGCAAACCAATAATTTCAAAAGGGATATCTCTGGTTAGACATTTTTTGAGATACTGATAAGGACTATCTTGGGGCGGTTTGCCATAGGCGACATTTTCCCCCCAAGCACAACAATGATTAATGATGCGTTTAACTTCAGGATAGCCTTTAGCTGATGCAGTTGCTGCTATCTGGGTTAATTCTAAAAATTGCTCGCTGTTGTATTTTAATTCATTTGCCCAGGGAATATTATTAGCTTCGTTAATGATGTCGTAGTAGGGAATTTTATTTCGATAGTAAGTAGTAGTTTCTAAGACGTGATTATAAATTTCTTGTTTAACTGTGGCATAGGATTGATCTTTGAGCCAGTTGGGAATTCCTGCTTGATGAAAATAGACTAAGGGATGACCTTTGGCTGTAATATTATGTTTGCCTAGCCATTCAATCTTAGAATCGCGTTGATTAAAAGCTTTTTTGCCTTTTTCCTGTTCAAAAGATTTCCAGTAGAAAGGAATAGTGGCAAAATTAAACAGTTGGGAGAATTGCTCATTGTACTGAGTATTATCAGGTTTATAACCAAAAAAATTACTCCCAAAAAGAAAATCAGGACGAGATGACTGCTGTGCTATCTTCTGTTTAGCTTGGGTAAAAACCGCTATTTCTCCTCCCCACAAAGTTTCTACCAAACTAAGATTGCACCATCCTACTTTCGAGACGATATTGTTAGTACTTTTAGCATTGTTGAGATACTGTTGTCCCCTTTTTAGCCGAGCAATAATACTATCAGCAAATTCTATGTTTTGTTGCCCTTGTTGGGCGATATAAGTTTTAACTCGATGCAAGCGAGACTCAGCAAAAGCTAGATTAAGATTGAGAGGAAAATCCCCAGCAGTATAACCCCTACCTTTATTGTCTGCATATAATGCTACTTCTCCAAAACCAATTACAGGAAGACGCAGCG
>JASJDB010000044.1 GCA_030065315.1 Xenococcaceae cyanobacterium MO_167.B52
GCATTAAATGCCCTGAATCAAGAGAAGAGTCTTAAGCGGTCGCTGCGTCAAAAAATGAAACGTGCAGCGATGAATAATGACTACATGATGACTGTTCTACAATCCTTTTGTCAATAGCGTTTGAGACGCTCTTACCCTGCATTTATCCAACCGATTGGGGAAGTGATGGCAGAAAAGAAATACCACAAGGATTTTGGGATGATTAAGTAGAAGTAGGGTGTGAAGCGCGACAGCGTAACACACCGATAATAAGCATATAGATGGTGCGTTACATTTCATGCTTCGCACCCTACAAGATCGCGATCACAGGGCGATCTCCCTGGCATTTTGAATCAGCGATCGCAATTTTTCATTTCAGCCATTTACCAAACGAGATCGCTACAACCAACGATCGCATTTATCCTTGATTTACAATAAGTGATCGCACTATTGTTCTCCCCAAGCACTTAAAAATTCAACTTGATTTTTCATATCTTCTGCTGATTTAGTGGCAATTATCCTTAAAATCCGACGCATTTGCTCACCAATAGAATTTAAAATATGAACAGGTTTGTTAAGTTTCGTTCCCTAAGAAGTCGTCCAGTACAAGTAGATAGTGCGTTCCCATTGCATAGGTTAAGTTGGGAATAGGGGTTGTGGAAAAGAACGCACTCTGCGAGATCGCGATCGCACTGATATTTTGGATGAGTGATCGCTACTTTGTTAGTTGATTCTGTTGTAATAATCTTGCTCGTTTCTGTGTTATTTCCTCTGAGGCAAATCAAGATTAAGATGATCGCCTTAATTTCGATAAATATTTTTGCGATGTCCTACTTTAATAACAAGAATGACGAGAACATCAGTTTCAACTCGATAGATAATTCGATAATCACCTACACGCAATCTTAAACGTCCTTGTCCATTTTTTAACGCCTTAACATTAGAAGGATAAGGATTTGTTTTTAAATATTCCAGCTTTTTGGCAATCGTTTTTTGAATTTGTTGAGGAAGTTTATAAAATTCTTTTTCTGCTGTTTTTAGAAACTCAATTTTATAGTTAGACACAATGTTTATTTCATTTCTAAATTTTGCTTAATACTCTCCCAAGAAACTCGTTCTTTATTTTCAGGATTATTTTCTGCTTCAATAGCATCTTGTAAGTCAATTAAGTCTTCTAACTTATCAGAATCAATAACGGCTAATTGACCTTGACTAATATTTTCTAATAATTCGTTAACAGATAGATTAAATTGTTGAGCAATCTGTTCTATTTTTATGAACATTTCTTGAGAAATAGTGATTTGACTCATCTTGATTCAATTAAGATTTACAGTTGATAGAGCATTTTCAGTCTCTTTATTCAGCTTTAATTTATTATGACTCCTATATGGACTACACTGCGATATCAAATATTGTAGTTTTTTGATAGATTTGATTTATCTTCCAACTTAAGCGATTTTAAGCGATCGCACTTTCTCCTTTCAGCCATTTACCAAACGCGATCGCAAAAAACAATGATCGTCTTTGTCCTCTAGCATTTCTAATCAGCGATCGCACTGGCTATAATCCCTGAATCACATGGGTTACGCTGTGCTAATTCATCCTACAAGATCTGCTAAAGACTGGTCGGGCTTACTCTGTTCCTTTATCTTCGGTGGAAACCACCGCTGAGTCATCAAAGGAGGCTGGCGATCGCATTTCGATTTGGGCGATCGCGTCTTCTGGAGAAATATTGCCGTAGATGATTGCCATAATACCGGGGAGGTAGGTGTCCATGGTCATGACGTTGGTGTAGACGAGCGATCGCACCAACGCCGGAGTAAGCTCCGCACCTTCTACATCAATACTGGTTTTATAACGAATTTCACCATCCCTAAAATCAAGCTCAAAGTTACCAATCGGTAGACCATAGTTGGCACGAGCCAGAAATTCGGTCATATCCCGTCGCCTTTCGTCTGGAGCATTGACTGGACAAATAGAGTAAAAAATAAATTGCTCTTTGACCTCTTTAGCTCTGGCATAGCACATCCACTGACCATTTTCACCTTTGAATGCAAGACTTAAAGCCGTATCGTCTTCAACCCGGGTAAAGGGCAAGTCATCTGCGTTGAAAACTTCTATCAAGGTGGTCAAAATATCACTAATATAGTTACTCATAAAATCAATAGAAGGTGATTCTAAGTAATGAGGTTGGCTAAATCTTTTGTAATGGTGCAACACAGCTAAAATCGTAAAATGAGTATAGCCTATCGGCATTCAAAAAAAGCGACAGCGTAACTCATCGAAGGGTTTATGGGTATCAATCTTAGACGGGTAGTGTGGGCGCTTCTGCCCCCACACTACCGTTAATTTTGTTTCGCTTTAAAACGAAACCTGGGTTTACCTAAGGATTGAAGAACTGTAATATCAGAATTGTCCATCCGTAAATCTTGCCCCATCATGGCAGCGACAACCTCAGTTACAAGCATTTATTACCTGTTCTTTCACTTTTATAGCTACTACATGTTCAAGCATGTGACCGTAGGATTCAAAGACAATTCTAGCTGGTTCATAGAGTCCATCTGACGATGAGACATCACTTTCATCATACTCGTAAATATATTTATCCTCTGGATCAGTCAAATTGACTGCTAGAATTGAGTGTCCTGTTTCTAGCCATTGTGCTATTGGGAAGAGTTGATTTTTTTCTACAACACATCGCTGTGTATTATTCAACTGTACTAAAGCTAGCTGATACCAAATTTTGTTAAGGTGTCCAGAGTTAGGAGACCAATGATCAAATCTATCAAATTGAATATTTGAAGGAACATCAGGGGCTATGTCCGATAAGACTTCCAAAATGGATCGTAACCATTTTGGAAGTTGAATATTTACCCGTAATTCCCATTTCTCCCAGAAATCTGCATCTTTTTTGGCGAATTGAACATTTGGGAAATGCTGGACAAATTGCAACAGTGAATCTCTTGTTTCTTCCGGTATAGAGGACTCTCTAATCCATGTCTCTGCTTCAATACCATCACCAACTATTCGATGAGTTTGAAAGCTGAATGACAACTTTAATGAATCCTCATCACGATCACCTAAGAAGGAATTGAACAGAGAATCTAGAGTCTGGCCAAATTCATTGAATTGAATTCTGGCCAAGTCTCTAGATATTTTCAGAAAATCGCAATTAGCATTGACTACACGGGGAACTCCAGGTCTAACTAGGTAGTATTGACCGTCAAAAATAGAAAAACAAGCTGGAATATTAGCTTGTTGAAGTTCTCGTGTAAATTGCCAATCTGCTTCAATTGAAAATTCTATTCTAGGTGTTTTTTGCCATCTTTCTGATAGTTTCTTTAATAGCTTTGGACGAAGCTCATGATAACTCTTAAAAGTCCATGGATTACCCAACATAGAGCCTGTCTTCAAAGCAGGTAAATTCATCAATGGGTTGAGATCCTCAGCAAAGGTAAAAAGCAGCTCAAGATTTTCTAATGCTTGGCAATGAGTCAGGGCAGAAATATCTTTGATTGTAGAACACCTTACTTTTAAATCTACTAAATTACTAAGATATTCTAGAAAATTCAGATCCTCTATTTCACATGCAAAAATTTCCAATGACTCTAGGTTAATGCAGTATTTTATCAAAGATAAGCTTCTTGCTCTCTCAATTCGCAGTGGACCTTTCAGGTTCGCACATTCATTTTGAGTAAATGGCATTGGATGAAGTAACAGCTCCTCCAACGCTAGACCTTCAGAAATATCTGATGTATATAATTGCATCTTATTCCCTGTAATTCCCCTTCATCTTATTGAACCACTTGTTAATTTCCTTGAAATTTCCGTCTTGTTCAGTTGCTAAACTAGCTAGACTGGTAGGCTTATCACCACTTCTACTGCGATAATAGACAACTTTATACATATCTTTCTCAAGAGAAGATGTGCTGCCATTCCATACAGTCTCACTGAATACAGATTGTATCGCTTTAATAGCACCAGCCGGGTTGCTGCTAGAGGAAAATGCATTGCGTAATTTGTCATGCCACGGACCCTGACCCACAGTCATTTGAATGTAGTTTCCAGGATTCGATAGATCTTCTACATATAAAGCACCCGTGTGGCCAACAAGGGTTTTAATTGAATTTCCTTCCGCGTCAGATATTGTGCCACTTTCTTGCTCTGGGTTGAAGATCACCCAAGAAGTATCCGTTCGCAATTCATGATGGAGATCGATCCATTGTGCTGCTTTTTCAGCATCAGCCTCCGAAGCAGCACGCTCAATAACATTAGGAATAAAGTTAGTAGGAATCCACTCATGTTGTCCTTTTTCTTCTTCATGGGCATTTCTAAAAGCGGCCTTTAAATGCTTGCGGTTGTCTGTACTTTCCCACAGCTTTTCTAGCTCCTTTCGATCAATTCCGTGTACATTATCTCCTGTGGCAATAGTTTTCATAGCATTGACGATTTGTTTAGCTGTAAAGAACTCCTTGAGCCTTGGATCAACTCCTAAGCCCTCACTTTCCATCTTCTCAATGAACTCTTTTTCGAGAGTCTCATTTGCTTTATTCTCTGCATTTTCTAAGAAGAACTGCTCCTGAAGATGAGACTTCGAATTTTTATAGATACCTTTAGCCTGATGTAATGCTCTCTTTTGATCAACAACCCATGTATCTGGATCTTGCTTAGCAGTGGTTGGAACTGGCTTGCCATTCTTTTCTACCGCTAGAACAGCTGCTTTTGCTTTTTTAACAGCCTGCTCTTTATGGACATAATTACCAAAAGTATGACTTTGGAGAATTGGCTTGGCAAGAACTTTTCCAGCTTTATTTTTCTCACCTGATGCAATAAGAGCACTCTTAACTGCACTCCAATCGGTGTAGTTATCTCCAGGCAATTGCTCTAAACCCTTTTGTAAGTCAGCTTGAGCTGAGGGATGGGATTTCTTTAGATTATTTGAGAAGCGTGCAACCAAACCACCACGTACAGTAGCGACCTCCTGACCAGGACTCATTTCACCTTCAATGACCCAAGGTGTTTTTTTCGTATTCAGCGTTAAGCTCTTGAACCCAAATTCAGACTTCCATTTAGAAAATTGCGCTGTAATAGTTTCCTTGGAAATACCTCGTTTTTCGAGTTGTTTGACTGCCCGTTTAACCCCTTTCACACCAGCTTTCCATCGCTCTTCATGATTGAGCGTTCCACCAGCCTTAGAATAACGCACTGAATCAATGAGAACATCCTTGTTGTCAGCTGACTTAGCTTTGACCTTAAAGCCAATCGCCCCTTCATTTTTGGGCTTACCAGGTGCGACTTCAGCAGCTCGAAGTTTGGTCAGAGCTGGTTTGACCTGGTTTGCGATTTTACCTAGAACCTTATTGACATCCTCAACTTGGCGCGCCCCATTGGGCAACTCAGTCTTCAGTGCTGTTTTGACCTTACCCTTGGCAGCCCCAATATCAGCTGTTGGGGTTTTCTGTTTCGCTTTATCCTTAGCGGTTGGCTGTTCCTTTGCTGTGCCCTTCGCGGGTTCCTTCGCAACAGGCTTCTTACCTTCCTTCGCAGCTTTGTCCTGATATTCTTTTACGGTCTTACCATCTGCTGTCCGCGCATTGAGCGTGGCAGGCTTTTCTTTCTTCTTCGGTTTACTTGCTGCCGCTGCGGCAGAATTCGGGGCAGATTGCTCGGCCAGTTTGCCCGGTTGAGCATTACCTTTCTGCCCACTCTTGGGTGGTTCGGCCTCTTTGCTGTTTTTCTCTTTCCACTTACCTTGCTGCTCACCCTTGTCTGACTTCGGTTTCGCCTTATCGTTATAGAGATCGGTGAGGAACTTATCGGCAGAAAAATCAACTGGTTTAAGCTCCACCGAGGGAAATTGATTGGACCCGATAACATAATCCACCGATGCGACGACGCCATAGCTCTTACCGAGGGGCCATTCTTTTTGACCCAAGGGCCAGGTCCATTTCTTGTCTGGTGCTGGTGACCACCAGGGAGAATCAAGTTCCACAAAGAGGTCTCCCTGCAAGCCCAGGAAGAGTTGGGAAGCAATCTCAACATCACCACTGATAAAGAATTCGCCCTTCTTATCTTCGGCTTCTGCCGCAGGTTGTTCGCGGTAGCCGATCACTGGGGTTGCCTCAGCATAACCACGAATGCCCGCAATGCCATCAATGCCTGCCCCCGCTTTAATATCGTGGTCTAAGACTTCTAATCCAGCTCCAGCTTCACCCCGGAGTTTGATGCCAGCCGCTGCCGAGATGTTTAAGCTAGCTTGAATCTTGAAGTCAGTGCTCTTCTTCGGATCGGTAGAATACGTGCCCTCAGCAGAAATTTTGTAAAGCTTCCCTGGACCGATCTTGGCAAAAGCACTGAGGCTAATATTTCCAAAGATAAAGACGTTGCCCACCACGGGAATGCCGTAACTGGCCCGAGGCTCAATCTTGAAGAGTTCCTTGACGTAGTCCTTTTGATCAAATAAGGGAACCTCAGCCTGGGGTGTGATTTCGCCGATGATAGTTAAATGTCCCTTTTGATCGATGATGACCTGGGCTTTTCCAGTCAACCAATCATTGAATTGGAAGTCAAGGGTTCCTTCTCCAAATGCTACATAATCCGCTTTCGGAGCTTTGCCTCCTGGTTTCTTGGCCGCTTCCTTAGCAGGTTCTGCAGGTTCGGTCGGTTTCTCCGCAGGAGCCTTTTTACCTTCCTCCAGTTCTACTGCCTTCTTCTTATCCATCAGCTTCAGGATAACAACCCCTGAAAGCTTTTCACCTTGATAGGCAACTTCACCGACTGCGATAAAGGTTTCTCCATCCCAGGCTAGGTCAATTTTCCCGGTCAAACTCTTCCAGGTGACTTCTGCCTCCCCCTTACCCGTGATTTCCTTGTCAGGGGATCCTTGGATGTCTAATTTGCCACTGCCAAGTCCCTTGATGCTCTTCAGGTTGAGAGCACATTTGAAATCCGTGACTTCTTCGTCATCAACCGTCACGCTTAGGGTACCGGAAAGCACCTTTGCCCAATTAACCTTAAAGTTTTTGATACCCAGGTTCAGACTCCCCTGCGAAAAGCTGTTGGTAAATGACAGCCCGCCCAAATCAAATCCAGTTAACCCAAGCAACTCAGGGAATTGCTTAAATTTGTTTCGAAGTGCGTTTCGCCCTGCCTTGTCGCCTGGAAGCCCAATATATCCCTTGAGAACCTCGCCGCTGAGTAGAATTAAATGGGGTTGCAAGCCTGGCTCAATTTCCGCGAGTCGGGCAAAGAGGGGATGCTGGAACGGAATAGACTGATCTTTGGAAATCTTGTATTTTCTGCCATGCTTTTGGATCTCTATAAGGCCTTCCGCTTTACCATATTTGACTTTGACTTTCCCAGCCTTGCCTTTACCTCTCTGTTTTTCTCGGCTGTCCAGCCAAGTAGCAATCTCTTCTGGTGGTTTGAATTTAGACTCCTTCATCTGCTTGAGATTGATGGACATTGGCGCAACGTCTCCCGCAGCTGGAGCAACTGGAGCAGTACTTGTGTTGTCAGCCGTTTCACTAGTCACCGCTGATTCCCGCTGGATAATCTCATCTTGCTTCGGACTGCGCTGCACGGCAGGCTGAATAGTTCCGGAGGCTGGGGATGCGGACCCTTGTTGCACGACATGGGTTAGCTCATGGGCCAGCAACTGCTGTCCGCCGGGGGTATGGGGTTGATATTGCCCTGCCCCAAAGTAAATATCCTGCCTTCGGGTAAAGGCACGGGCATTTAAATCTTGGGCAGCTTGGGGATCCGTATGCACCCGTACTTGGCTAAAATCATGCCCAAACCGTGATTCCATGAAGGAGCGAGTTTTCTCTGGCAAAGATTGACCGCTGCCCTTACTAGCATTCAATCGAGATTCTAAGGTGGAGGTCACACTGGGAGCCTGCCCAGGATTTTCTTTTGTCCGAACAGTTTGTTTTTCCTCTTCATCCTCTTCCTCAGTTGGTTCACTCATTCTTTGAACTAGAGGTGAGAATGGACAAGTCAAAGGTTTAGTTTGCAGTTTCTCTTCATCTTCCTCGGTTTGTTCATCCATTCTTTGAATAAGGGGTGAAATTCGACTAACTAATGGCTTGGTTTGCAGAGATTCCTCCTCCTCTTCCTCCTCACTAGCTTCAACCTGTCGCTGCACCAAAGGCGAAACCTTATAACTCAGTGGTTTTGTCTGAACCGTTTCCTCATCTTCTTCTTCAGAAGATGAGGACTGTCTTTGAATTAGCGGTGTAATTTGACTCACTAATGGCTTCATCTGTAGGGGATCTTCTTCCTCCTCTTCAGACTCAACCCTTTGTCTTTGAATAATTGGTGTCGTCAAGCCCACAATCGCCTTAGCCTGCAACATTTTCTCCTCATCTTCCTCTTCCTCCAAAGGTTGCCTTTGCAACTCCTCCTCACATTCCGTACATAACCTCTGAACAACAGGAGATCTAACTGGTCGAGTAATTGCTGCTGCGGGAGATCCTGGTTCCGGCATTCGCATTACTTGCTCTGCTACTCGATCTGCTTCCTGCTCATACTTATCATTCGGCTGCCCAATTGTCAGCTTCGCTTGAATAGGAAGCACCGACACCCGACCAAAACTATGACTCACAGGAGGAGGGTCTGATGGGGGAGGGGTGGGAGTAGCTTGACCAGAGGTACTTAACTGTTTTTCAGCAGTAGGGGAAGTAGTCTCCGCTTCAACTTGATCCTGATAACGCTGTTTCAGAAAACTAGATTCCTCGGGCTTAAACCCAGGAGTTAGGATAGATGAACTTTTACCATCAACCTGAACGCGACTATCACCCATCACCATAGCCTCCAAACTAGCCTATCTAAAATATAAGTAGTTTTTTTGCTGGCAATCATTAACTTATCTAAACCCATCCCCTGATCTCTGACTCCGTCAGCGATTTCTCAAATTTGACAAACTCTACCTGTGCTGCTCTGAGCAAATGGGACATTTGTACAGGTTCCTGTGCTTCTGCTGCCAAAAATGCTGCATACAGGGCAATATTACGAATATTCCCTCCTGCTATATTCAACCGCGCTAATTTCTGCACATCCAGCCCTTCTGTAGGAGTAGCAGCGGGAAAAATACGCTGCCAAATCTCGGCACGCTGGGCCATATCGGGAAAGGGAAACTGGACAATAAAGCGGAGACGACGCATAAAAGCAGTATCCAGAGCATTTTTGAGATTGGTAGTCAAAATTGCCAAACCCCGATAGGCTTCCATCCGTTGTAGTAAATAACTCACTTCAATATTAGCGTAGCGATCATGACTATCTTTGACCTCACTGCGTTTACCAAACAAAGCATCCGCTTCATCAAACAACAAAATCGCCCCTCCTTGTTCTGCTGCATCGAATACCCGTCGCAGGTTCTTTTCCGTCTCGCCGATGTACTTACTAACTACTGAGGAAAGGTCAATGCGATAGAGTTCCAGCCGTAACTCATTTGCTAACACCTCTGCTGCCATAGTTTTTCCCGTACCGCTTAAACCTGCAAATAAGGCACTAATACCCAATCCTCGCGCTCCTTTAGAGGCAAAACCCCAAGTCTCATAAACTGTTAATCGCTGTCGTACATGTACGGCAATTTCCTGTAAAACCTGTTGTTCCATGGGGGGCAGCACTAGATCATCCCAGGTAGCAGTAGGCTCAATGCGCTGTGCTAAATCTGATAAACGGGGACAAGACTGGCTACGACAAATATCCCATACAAGATTTTGAATTTTGGAGTTCCCCCCTTGTTGATAAGGGGGGTTAGGGCTGATCTGATGCTGGATTAAAACCTGACTTCCCTGCTCCCTTACTTCCAACTGTCCCAGAGCTTCAGCACAAACAGCTTGAATAGTGGAGGAGTTGAAATTATATTGACCCACCAATGCTGATACACTGCCGTTACTTTCCATAACTTGACCCAACCCACGATGCCAAAGCTCGTACTGTTCCTCAGTAGTGGGCGGTTGAACTTCTAGAGTCAAAGTGGGACATTCTCCCCAAGTTTTTCTTTCTCTCGTGCTTACGATTAGCCCAACTCTCAAGCCCTCAATAAAACGCTGGATAGTATCTTGGCGGGCAGCATCGCTGGTATTCAGTTCTTGACAGTCTAGTAATAGTAAGCTGTTATTTAAAGCAGCTTCTCGTTCCCACAAACGCATCAATACTTCTAGTTCTCTGGCATCCACAGGTAGTAACCGAGCAGACATAGCCTGTAATTTCAATCCTAACAGAGTACAAGCTGCTGAAGCGATCTCTCGTTGACTTTCTGGGTCGGTTCCACAGAGTTGTACTACAGCTAATCTCTGGTTGGGTTGTCCAGACCAATTTGCTGCTAGTCGTTCAGCTAATATTTGATGGGATGGTACTAGCTGCCGTGAGACAGACACTGAGCGAACTAAACCCACCAATCTCTGATCTAAATCCTGTCCCCCAGTTAGATAATGCAATACCCGCTCGTCAATCCTTAAAGGACTGCGGATGATGCCATCGCTGTTCCCCAATTCCAGCAAACGCCAGTGGCGTAAAGAGCTAGCTGGATAGATAGCACTCCAGTGGGAGTTGGGTAATACTGCCAATGCCAGACTAAAAGTAGCATGATTTTTGCGATTATCTCCCTGAATCTGTCCACACAGCTTAGCAATCTCCCCGTCTAATTCTACTCCCGCACATAACAGCAAAACTTGACGTTCAAATGGGGACAAATTAAACAATTGACACAGGGTTTCTATCGCAGGGGCAACTTTCATAGCTGCTCTCATTGACTCTAAATCCTGCGAGGACATTGTTTCTGAGCGATCGCCTGAAGCTCCTACTCGTTGCTCTAACATTTGACGCACTTCTGCCAACGCTGCCATCAGGTAACGCTGGTTAGCTTCGAGCCAATGGTCTAGGGGAGAAACAATCATGCTTTGACAACTCCGCTATAGAAACAGATTATTCAAATACCCTCATTTTATAGTTACAGTTTCTTGTAAGACAATCTCTACAAAAGTGCGATCGCACTATTAACAAGGTCTATTTTGTCGATTTGGAATAGTCTTTTAAAGAACATTTCTAATTCATAAACTTCTCTAATTCCCATTCTTTCTCCTTCTTCCAATTCATAAATTAGATTTTTATTAACTCCAAATCCTGCGAAGATATTGTTTCCGAGCGATCGCCTTAAACTCCTTCCCGTTGCTCTAGCTAGGTATAAAATAGATGTTAGGGGAAAGAGGATAAGATACACATTATCAGTCGAAAAAAATTAAATGAATTTGCCGAAAGATATCCCGAAAGCAAATCAGCATTAAAAGAATGGTATCAAAGAATGAAGACAGGACAATTTAAGTCCATAGCAGAATTAAGAACTATTTTCCCTAGTGCTGACAAAGTGGGAAAACTGACTGTGTTTAATATAGGAGGAAATAATATTAGACTCATAGCAGCGATTCATTACAATCGGCAAAAAATTTATATTAGAGAAGTTTTAACTCATGCTGAATACGACAACAATAAATGGAGGGAGTAAAAAATGCCGACTATTGATATAGAAAAAACACAGCAAGCATGGACAAACTTAAACCAAATAGTTTTTATTCCTCGCAGTGAATCAGAATATCAAAAATTAGTAATTATGTTAGATAATTTGATTGATGAAATAGGAGAAAATGAAAATCATTCCCTTGCTTCTTTAATGGAAATTATTGGCATATTAATAGAAAATTATGAACAAGAAAATGTCCCTGAACTATAATAAGTAGAATTGGCGATGTATGACCTTTTTGTTTATTGATGGTGCGTTCCCATGTCATAGATTGAATGGGTAATGGGGATTGTGGAAAGGAACACACCCTACAAGATAGGCGATCGTACTACAAGATAGTCGATCACAATAGATTGGGTTCTCGACCTTGAAGCGATCGCAAACCACAACAGCGATCGCGATTTCCGTAGGATGTGTTAGCGTGACTCGTAACGCATCAACTAACAGGAAAATATATTGTCTAATTTCACGCATATCAGACTTAAATGCCTAATTATAGAAGACCTCATGTTTCTGGGGGGACATATTTCATTACACAAGTCACTTATCAAAGAGATTCTTGGCTGTGTAGTGATATGGGGCGAAAAGCTCTCAGAGAAGGGATGGAAAAAGTTAGGGTGAAATATCCTTGTGCCATTGATGCTTTTGTTTTATTACCAGATCATTTTCATTGTTTGTGGACGTTGCCATTGAATGATGGTGATTTTTCTGTGCGTTTACGATTAATTAAAACCTATGTGACGAAACATTATGGACAAGCATTAGGGATTAATCGAGAGATTTCTCAATCACGACAAAAACGAGGGGAAAGTAATCTTTGGCAACGTCGCTTTTGGGAGCATTTAATTCGGGATGAACGGGATTTTGCGCTCCATTGTGATTATATTCACAATAATCCAGTGCGACATGGTTTGTGTGAAAATCCCCAAGATTGGAAGTATTCTAGCATTCATCGGTTTATTGCTCAGGGCATTTATGCGCCAGATTAGGGCAGAGATGGCAGAAAGGAAAAACCTCAAGGCTCTTGGGATGATTAGAAGGAACCCGTAGGGTGTGTTAGCGACAGCGTAACGCACCGAGATATAGCTAAATCCTGTTTAGATACAACACTTTAAATTTGTGGGAATTTAGAATGCAGAATTTAGAATTTAGAAAGGTTTAAGCTAATTCTACGCAATAAATCTGAAAGTATATTTTGGTAAGCGGATTTAGTATGAGTTGGTAATAGGGGTTGTGGAAAGGAACGCACCCTACAAGATCGCGATCTCACTATTTCATACTCAGACAACACTACATCTGTAGTATGTTGTCGGATATCTTCTTATTTTTCTCTTCCTGTTCACTCTTGGCTTTCTTGAATTTATCATCGGTTAACCGATCGATCAATTGCTGCTCAGCTGTTTTCGTTGCTTTTGCGTGGTTGGATTTTTCGTTCTTGCTAGCATTTGACGTGTTACCGACCGACCTATCATAGTCTCCCGCACCGTCATTTTGCCTTCTTACCTTCCATTGAGCCATTGCCTGGTCAGTATTTTTAGGATTATGTTCCTGGTTCTTTTTTTTGCCGTTCTTTCGTCCCAGTTTATACGCTGTGTCCCCTTCTTTTTTTACCTCTTTTTGCGCTAGTTGTTTGTAGTCTTCTTCCTTTAATTTTCTTAGATCCTTCTTTTCTTGCTCCGCATCAATCTCTTCGTCGGTCGCTCCATTCTTACGTTTTTGGATCATGTTTTTCCCTTTCCCTCCTACACTGTATGAACTTCTCTCCCAATCATCTCTCTGGTTCTCTCCTCCCCCTTTTTTTTCCCTCTTTTGCTCCCTCTGTCTTATCTCTTCGCCCTGTAGTCCTTCCCTTTCCGCTTTCTCTCCCATCTCGTCTGCCTCCCGTTCCAAAGCGCGGTCATCATTAATATCCATGCCTTGAGCCTGCATCGTGGGCTTTACTCTCCCTTGCATCTGCTGCACTACATGCCAAGCCTCATGGGGCAGATATTTTTCTTGCCCTGTAGCAATATGAATATTCGTTCCTTGTGCATAAGCATGTGCGTGTAATGGAGATGGCTTCTCAGAATTGTAATGCACTCTCACTTCTTCCATCGAATAGCCAGAGAGGTTTTCAATCCCCTTTTTGAGTTGATCGGGTAAGCCTGTTTTGTTTGATCGCGACATCTCTGATACGGGATTTTGAGATAATTGATGTAGAAAATGCGATCGCTGAATTGCCGAAATCTGTGGTTTTGTTTGTAATTCCTCTTCCTCAGGTTCTTCCATCCTTTGGAGAACAGAAATCATTGGTTTCGCCTGTAATTCCTCTTCTTCAGGTTCTTCCATCCTTTGTACCGATTGCCCTTGTGTTGACTGAGCAGAAGATGGAGTAGAGATTTGTTGGACTACCTGGGATGCGACTCGATCTGCCTCCTGTTCGTATTTGTCATTTGGTTGCCCAATGGTTAGCTTCGCCTGAATCGGACGCACTGACATCCGCCCAAAGCTATGACTCAGAGCAGGTGTAGGATTGGCTGGCTGCTTATTCCCCTGTACTGAATCCGTCTCAACCTGATCCTGATAACGCGGTTGTAGAAAGCTGAACTGCTTGGGCTTGTACCCAGGAATTAGACTAGATGATTTTTTCCCTTCCGCCCGAATGCGATCGCTACCCATCAACTTACCCTCCAAATTACCTTAAATTTTACATCTAAAGAAGAAACAATCATGGGATAGTCACAGTGGGGTCGATGTACTGATTGAAAGTAGGGCTGTTGTCATCGGAGTCTACAGTCAGCAAACTTTCCGCACCATCCACTTGTAATCTTATTAAATATTCTCCCTGCTGCACGTTAAAAACTGGAATTGCGATCTCTGAAGTATCAGTGTCACGGGATGGTGCAACGAAGGTATATGCTTTTAAATTAGCGTCGGCAGGGTTTCCAGTGGGCAGTTGATTCAGCAGTAAAATGACTCGTTGATTACTCCCAATGATCGGACTGACAGGCACCGTTAAGACATTACCATTATTGGGATCGGTTGCAACTGTAACTGACCCCGTAATAGTGGGACGTAGGATGAAAGCAGCAATATTCGATTCGACAAATCCATAATCTCTTTCAGGAGTGCTAATTTTCATTGTCTGAACTACCTGTAATCCTTTAACTCCTGCGGTTACGGTATTGTCAAGAACCAAATCAATTTGGCGATCGCTGATATTATTGGGGTCGAGAGTGACAACTGTTTGATCAATGCGTACTTGAGTTGTTTCTGCCCCTCGTAGTTGACTACCTTCAATTCGCAAACGATGACCTGTCAGAATGGGCTGATAAGGCATAAACCCTTGACTGATCGCAGATTGGGATAAAATCCTGGTAATTACTGGTTGACGGAAATTTACAAGATAAATATTGCGATCGCGCACAGGTAGAGCAGGACGGGCAATATCTCTTGCTTCAATAAGGACTACTGAGGCTTGATAGGCTACAGATAGGGCGTAGGTAGTCTGGAAAAATACCGACCATACTTTAGATAGTTCTTCTAAATTGAGTACTAGGGGAATAAATTTAATTGATTCTACCTGTTCATCCAAATTCGATTCTGCTAGATATTGATTATTGGCATTACTAATAATGGTACGGATTTTATTGCGACTTAAAAAAGGTTGAGAATGGAGAATATCCACTGTACTACCTAACAAGCGTTGAGCTTCTACAGTAGATTCATTACCATAAAAGCTAAGTATATAGTGTAAATCCCAGGCAGATTGAGGTGGCTGAATTAGCGTACCATCATTGCGACGGGTAGGTACATCCGCATTACGAAGAGCAGTGTTGGGAACTATTTGATAGAGATAAATATTAATTCTGGCATTATCGGCGGGACGATTTTCCATCTCTTGAGGACGCAGGGTCAATACTTCTGAGCCAGGGACAATGTAGGTGGCACTCTCTTGTAAGATCTCTCTAAGGGTAACTGTAACAGTTGCGATCGCTAAAGCATTACTCATGGCTATTTCCCTCCACGCTGTTTCAGATAATCACTCAGGGAAAGCTGAGGAGTTTTTGATCGCGATTTTGTCATAGGAGGAGGTTCTGGTGGCTTAACTCCTCGCACTTCAACCCGACCGATTGTGATGTTAATGGTGGGTGTTGATTCAGCATTGATGTTTGTGATTTTTCGGGGTGAACCACTCCCTATTTGTAATCCTGTTTGTGATAGTTCTTGAGACGGAGACTGTGAATTTGATCCTAAAGGTAGTTCTGATATTTGCTCTGATGACTGGGGCAATTCTTGACGGATAGCGTCTAGCCTAGGTTCAATCTTAAAGGGAATGGTGTTAGTTTGATTGAGCCTAGATTTCGCGATCTCGAAGAAATCCCCATCGCGGTTTACCAACTCTTTTTCTTCCGAAGAATTAAAACTATTGCTGTGGCTGCTGAAATTAGATTCAATTTTGTTCCTCTGGCTTTGCGGTTGCGGAGATGGATAAGATAGGGAAGACGGGGCTTTATTAGATAAGTCAGTTTGGGGAAAAGAATTAGAGATTGCTGGCACATTTGATTCAAAAAAAACTTCAGTCTCTTTTGATGGAATCGACTCAATTTTATTTACAGGTGGCCCTAATCGTCCTAGGGAATTTGGAGAGAAACTAGAGAGTGGTGCAATAACTTCTGATTGTACTAATGGCAGAGATACCTTTCTCGATCTTGCTGGATCAGACTTATTATTTAACGGTTTCCCAACTGGGCAAGATAGAGTAGATGTGTTGCCCAAAGAGTAATTATTATTTACATCAGTAACTTGAGATTCAACTAATCGTGAGGATTGAGTAGTTAAAGCATTGCTCAAAGGCGAACGCTCAATTCCCAATTCTGAAGCAGGTTTAACATCAGAAATACTTAATTTTTGAATCTTAGTAGCTGGTTTGATCGAGGGAGCAATGGGCAGAGATGATTCTCCAGTAGAACTAGAGTTGATTAGTGGTTCTGACGCGATCAGTGAAGATGATACATCAGGTAAACTCCTATTGATTGTTGGTTTTGAATCGATCGCTCTATCTGGTTGAAGTTGCTCACTAGATGTTATCTCAGAAGGGTTATTAGGTAGCTGAATTTCCCTCCAATTTATTCGGTTTATATTAGAAGCCAGGTTTATGGTTTCTGTCGCTGATATCCCTAGTAATTCTGGTGATTGCTCTATGGGAGACTCAGTGGAAGCATATTCTTGTGATACAGATAATCCCAACTCTGGTGCTGTATCAACAGCATAATTATCTGCCATGGTTATTTCCGAAGCATACATCGGAGCAATCAGAGGCTGAACTGTTGGTTCTAAACCCGATAAAGTGCGACTAACTAGCCTAGTGCAAAAATCAGCCATTAGGATACCATCTCCAAATAACTTTGCCGTCGAACTGCACTCATAGATAGGATATCTGCCTCGCGCCAGCCATAAAAACGGGCTAACATATGTACTTCTTGCAATAAACGTTTCGCTTTTGCCGTCAGTTCAGTCCAGAAAAAATCAACAATATCAAACCAAGCTATCCAAGAATGTTTGCAAGCAAGACAGTCAAGAGCTAGTTGGATTTCTGCCTGGGGGTCACATTCTGCCATCTGTTCGGTTAATTTTGCGATCGCTGTTGGCGGTAGTTCCTGGTAAACTAATAGTTGATTATCACAACTAGCCTGGAGCAGACAACGCTGGATTAGTAGCGATTTGGCTTTCTGGGAATCTTCGCATCCCACAATACTGGCTAAGTCCTGACTATTGGGCAAACGAAACCGTAAATCAAAGCCCTCAGCAGTTAGGGAATATTCCTGCTCAATTACTTGGGTAGGATCGACGAGTAGAATATCAGCTACCTGAAAATCAAACTCTAATCGCTCCTGGCAGCGGGGACAGCTAGCAGAGCCATTAAGCTGTGAACCTAGGGTCAATTCCCTAACCTTTAACAGATGGGCATCCCGTTGTCCCACAGTAAGAGAGATTAATTCTTCTAGGCACTTTTCGGGACAGGCAAAACTCAGCATCAGTAATGCCCGATCCACAGGATGTTGATTTTGTCCCAACTCCCAGATGCGAATTACATTAGAGGCAGACAAGGATTGCATAATTAAACTTGAGGATATTCACCACTAAGTTCAGCTTCTGTGGGTTCGTTCAATGTAGTATCTCGAATCCAACCTTCATTTTGTAACTGAATACTCTGGATTGCCACTGCATTAGCACTAGCATCTAACTCAGGCATGGCGGTAAATTCTGAAACCCAACAGCGAAAGACTATATAGCGTAGAACTATTTGCCCCGCTTCATTCAGCATCTCAATGATGATATCCTTGCGAAAATCTAATTCATTGAGAGATACTTCGTCAGGGGACTGAGCAAAGTTATCGGGATTACGCCCACCTAAAGCATGAGTCCAAACTTTGTTTGCCCATAGTTCAAACTCTTTGTCGTGGGTGACTCCCCGTTCTAGCATAATTGCTTCGTATTTGCTTTGTCCTGGCGATTTATAGACAGTACTAGGATCGGCACCTTCACGATGTTCGACCACTTCTGTAGTACGCTTTAATGCTCCTACTTTACTGATGCCAGCCACATATTTGTCATTCCACTTAACGCGAAATTTAAAGTTTTTATAAGGGTCGTACCGCTTGGTATTGACGGTAAATTGGGGAATAGGCATTTTTTTCTCCTCTAAATGTACAGAGCCAAATTTCTAAGAGATGTTTAAGGAATGTTTAGGATGGTAGCTTGGCAATTTGTTGGAACTTGATAATGACAAATTCTGCAGGCTTGAGGGGAGCAAATCCCACAATAATGTTGACAATGCCACGATTAATATCGCTTTGGGTAGTTGTTTCGCTATCGCACTTAACAAAGTAGGCTTCTTGTGGAGACTTACCTTGGAATGCTCCCTGACGGAACTGATCGTTCATAAACGTTCCAAGATTAAGAGTAATTTGCGCCCATAATGGTTCGTCATTTGGTTCAAAAACTACCCACTGAGTTCCACGATACAAGCTTTCTTGTAGGAATAGTAACAACTGGAGTTTAGACTATTTATTGAATAAAAAATCAACTTAATAAGTAAAGAAATTCTGAAAAGTAACTTGATTCATTAAAAAAGTGGGGAAAATTTAAGCTGATTCAGCAGTTTCTTTGGCTTTTTTCTGACTTTCAAACCTACCTTTTCCTTAAATCACTCCATCGCTGTCCCTTTTCTGTGGTTCCTAATTTAGCTTTGGTCCAATGTAGTCTTTGTTTAAGAAATCGGTTCCAATGTTCAATAGCGAAGCGTCTTAAGTAATACTTCCAAAGTTCTTCTAAGGAGAGTTTTTCTTCTCCTATCCAAGCTAACCACATCGGCTTGGCTGCTTTTTTTGAGAGTCCTTTTCCTTGGCGTTGAATCAAAATAATTTCCATAGGATGGTCAGCAGAATCATAAAAATGGAACTGACTCCATCTTTTAATTTCGACTCGTCCCCAAGTTGGGTCATCAATTTCGATTGACTCAACTGGAATTCCCCAGGTTGTGGAATCAGATAACTTCATTTTATGACCATGTTTTTTCGGTCTTCCTTTTCCTGGATACGCTCCAGGCGCACCAAACAGACAACGATTGGGACGTAAACGCATTATTTTATCTGCATTAATATCTGCTGTCAGTTTGACAAACTTAGCACAACCATACTCACTATCCCATAAACTGATTGGTCTTTCTGGGATATGTTGACAGACTTGTCTCAGTTGAAACGCGCCTTTACTAATAGGACTTTCAAACGAGGTGATTCTTTCATGTCTTAAAGGTAATGCCCAACTACCTTTCTCTTCAGGAATCCAAGCTAATGTACTATAACCATGACCCAAAGTAATCGGTTTACCTGAAATCACTTTCGCCCCATGTTCATAAGTTCTATCTTTGAGGGTAGGTGCTTCGGTTCTCGCCCAAGGAGTATGATCTCCTGCTATGATTGGTCGCTGTGTGGTTGGTATTTCTTTGAGATAGAGTTTCATTAACTTGTGTCGATTTGGGCGACAATCATCCAGAGCTTCGTAGAGACTCGACCACTTTCGTCGAAAAACTGGAGAGAGTGATAATTCCGCAAAAGAATAGATGTTTCTCGTCACCAGAACCGCATCCATTAAGTCCATCGTAGCATCTTTAGCCCTTCCTAATAGTTGATAGGCTTTACTTCTAAATTGTTGTAGTTTTTGGGCAGATTGAGTCAAGGTTATGGATGATAAGGTATAAATACTTAATTATCTCGTCCTTTGTCCATTTCCGTTTATGCTTTCCTCACTCAAAAAATCCTCTTCGCCACAGTGCAAAACTAAACGGTTTAGTTTTGCACGAGAGGGGGAAGGGGGAGGAGTTTAGTCTAAACTCCAGTCTATTCCTCCTGCTTGATAATCTTGAAGATATCTCCGTAAAGTATTGCCAGATATTCCCGCGCTTTTGACAGATTTGCGCTTTGAGGCAAGTCTTGGCTTTTTAGCCAAACCGCTTCTATCTTGAGTTGCACTCTCGGATGGGGATGATGAAAACGCTCATAATAAAGTGCTTGTTTCTCTTCTGCGCTAAATTCAAGGGTAATCATTCCTCAAGCTTTACTTTTCTCCTTTTTATGGCTTTTGAATAGATTAGAACGCTTGGTCAAAAAGCGCAAGTTATGACCGTGCGAAGTATAAACCTTTCTGAATTATAAATTCTGTATTCTAAATTCCCACAAATTTAAAGTGTTGTATCTAAACAGGATTTAGTATTAGGTCAACCCCTAATAGCTGGAAGAAAGTAGTTAAAGACAAAACACCCCACTCAATTTACCAAGAGTGGGGCTAGCGGAGCAAGAGGAATTTATAGAATACTTAAGGAGAAGAAATAAAAATATATTTAATTTCTTTACCCTTAGATATTACTACTACAAAAATTCTTGCACATTAGTGTAAATACTGAATTTTGATCATTTGGGGATCATTAAATAATAGTTTTTACGCAAAAATGATAGCTAAAGTAGTGCAAATCCTTCATTTTTTTTTTATATTTTATAATTGATTATGATTTATTGTGGTTTAATAAAAACAAGAAGCTTTTAATATGAACTCCGTTTAATTACTGATAACTAAATTGTTAAATTGCCTCAGCTTATTGATTTTGTTCAAGAGACTTCTGACCTTGATTCCTCTGTTAGAGAGAATTTCATACTAAGGTATAAATATTAAACCAAATATAATATCTGCGATCGCAATGTTGTTTTGGGGTTCTTTAATGAAACTTAAAAAAATCTCACACAGAAAACTCACAAATTTTGTTTGGGCTATCCTGGGTTTTTTCCTGGCTTTTTTAGCTTTATTTTTTCAGGTACCAGGTTTTTCGCAACAACCCGTTACAATATACCTACTGGTAAGAGCCTTAGAAGCCCAACAATTACAACCATTAGCCCAACAATTTAATCAACAACATCCTGAAATCCAACTGGAGCTAATTGAAGCCCCTAATGATACCAATCGAGTAGAAGACTTATATACCGCTTCTTTTCTGTTGGGAAATTCTCCCTACGATCTGGTGTTTATGGATATAGTCTGGACTCCTAAATTTGCAGCAGCAGGATGGCTTAAGGACTTGTCTGGCTACTTATCCCCAGAAGAATTGGAACAATTTCTTCCAGGCGATATTCAAGGGGGAATGTATCAAGGAAAACTCTATCGCGCTCCTTTTCGCTCCGATGCAGGAATGCTCTACTATCGTCATGATTTGTTAGAGAAAGCAGGATATGACCCCCCAGAAACTTTTGACCAATTAATTACAATTTCTCAAGATTTACAGCAACAAGGCTTATCAGAATGGGGATATGTCTGGCAAGGTAAGCAATATGAAGGTTTATCTGCCATGTTTGTCGAAATATTGCAGGGTAATGGTGCTTTTTGGGTAAATCCTGAAACTTTAGAAGTGGGATTAGATCAGGAAAATGCGATCGCAGCAGTAAAATTTTTACAGCAGACTTTAACTACTAAAATTAGTCCGCCTGGAGTAACTACCTACGCAGAAGAAGAAACTCGTCGCTTATTTCAGAATGGCAAAACCGCATTTTTGCGAAATTGGCCCTATGTATATGGTTTAGCTTTGGATTCCCCCATCGCGGGTAAATATAGCATTAAACCCATGGTTCACGCCGAAAATCAACCCAGTGGTGCTTGTCAAGGAGGATGGGGATTTGGTATATCCGCCACCAGCAAAAACCCTGATGCAGCTTGGGAAGTAATTCAATTTTTTATGAAACAAGAAAGTCAAAAGCAATTTGTCTTAGCTAATGGTTATGTCCCCAGTCTCAAATCCTTATTCAATGACCCCGAAATAGTAGCTAAATACAGTCATTATCCAGAGTTACTAACCGTACTAGAAAGTCCTGCTTTACGCCCTCCCATTCCCCAGTATGCCCAAGCTTCTGATATTCTACAAAGATATCTTAGTGCTGCCATAACTAATACCATGAGTCCTGAAATAGCCATGAAAAAAGCAGCAGCAGAAACCCGTAATCTCTTAGCTGTAAGCAAATGAATAATCAAAAAACTGGTTGGATTTTGCTATTACCAGCTCTATTTCTGCTATTTTTAGTTTTTCTCTATCCTATTAGTAGGGCATTTGTTTTAAGCTTATTCACGGAAAATTTAGGAACTCAATTAGAGCCAGTATTTTCCGGTTTAGCCAACTATCAACGAATGGTAGGAGACGGTAGATTTTGGCAAAGCCTCAACAATACAGCCATTTTTACTGTTATTAGTGTTTCTCTGGAATTAGTTTTAGGTTTATGTATTGCTTTAGTACTCAATCAATCTTTTTTCGGTAGAGGAATAGTCAGAACTATTGCTATTATCCCCTGGGCATTACCCACATCTATTATGGGATTAGCTTGGGCGTGGATCTTTAATGACCGCTTTGGAGTCGCTAATGATATTCTACAAAGATTCGGCTTGATTGAAACTGGCATCAATTGGTTAGGAGAACCAGGTTTAGCAATGGTTGCCATAATTATTGCGGATGTCTGGAAAACTACTCCTTTTATCAGTATTATTTTGCTGGCAGGATTACAATCTATTTCTCAGGATTTGTATGAGGCACACAAGATTGATGGGGCAAATCCTTGGCAGAGCTTTTATCAAATTACCTTACCCTTGCTAATGCCACAAATCATGGTTGCTTTATTATTTAGATTCGCTCAAGCTTTTGGTATTTTTGATTTGGTACAAGTAATGACTGGAGGGGGACCTGCTGGTTCTACGGAAACAGTTTCGATTTATATTTATTCGACAGTAATGCGCTATTTAGATTTTGGTTATGGAGCTGCTTTAGTAGTAGCAACTTTTATGATTTTGATTACTACTGTGGCTTTAGTTGCCTGGTTATTTAATAGTTATCGCTTCAAGAGTTAAGTAGTTAAGCCAAATTAACTACTAGCAAAATCAGCTATTACTTTTAAGTCGAAGATAATAAATCGAAAAATTTTCTAAAGCAGAATCTTTAATAAAGACCAATAAAAAATTTTTAGTCAAATCGTAGTCTTTTTTAATATTTATTTCATACTTTTTTTTAATTTTAAGATAAATGATTTTAAACCAAAAATTCTTTTCAGGAACATAAGCAATCGGAGTTTGCAAAGAAATACTATTCTGAGTATGATCACATTCTTGAATAACAAAATCTTTATCTTCCAAAGTAAAATTATCAATTTTAGTTAAATTAATCGTGATAACTCCAACTCCCATCAGTGATCTACAATCTAGAGCATATCTTTTCAAAAAAGCACTATTTTTTACAATAAATTTTTTATTATTACTGCGTTCTTGAAGATGAGATTCGCTCAAAATACTGAACTCCAAATAAACGAGGGAATAACGAGTTAATTAAATAACAATATAGTTAGCTAGAAATAAGAAAAAGTATCTCATAGCAAGATAGCAAAATTATCAGCAATTGCCCATTGCCTAATTCATTAGGACATAACTACCTAAAATATAATCAAGATCTTCTTAACACCAACATAAACTGATGAGTTCAACATCAAACGTAGAAAATAACCGCAAAATATCTTGGTATTACCTCATCTTGGGAATTGGTATTGTAGCAACGATCATTTTTACTCTGACTCCCATTCTTTGGCAAGTGCTAACTTCGGTCAAAACCAATGAGGATATATCCGCCATACCCAATGTTTATCTGCCCCACAAAATAACCATACAACACTACTTAGAGTTGTTTGAACGTCGTCCTTTTTGGCTATACATTGTCAACAGTGCTCTAGTTTCAATTATATCGGCAATTTTATGCCTCATACTAGGCTCTCCTGCTGCTTATGCTCTAGCTAGAATGAAACTGAGAGGAGAGACAATTATATTAATTCTAATTTCTGTAGTTACCCTATTCCCTTATGCCTTATTATTTTTAGGGGTACTAGAAATAATTAAGCTATTTGGCTTAGGAAATAATTATCTAGCCTTAATCATTCCTTACACCGCGATCAATATGCCTTTGACTATTCTAGTGATGCGTAGTTTCTTCCAACAATTACCCCAAGACTTAGAAGATGCTGCCAAAATAGATGGTTATAAAACCCTTCCTATGTTAGTAGATATCATTTTGCCTATGACTCTTCCTGCCCTGGTGACTACGGGAATTTTGGCTTTTATATTTGCTTGGAATGAGTATATTTTTGCTCTAACATTTATTACAGAGGAAACAATGAAAACAATTCCTGTGGCAACAGCCCAACTAGGAGGAGCAAGTTCATTTGATATTCCTTATGGTTTGATCGCAGCAGCAACTATTTTGGGTACTATACCTTTAGTAATTCTCGTATTAATTTTTCAACGTAGAATTGTTCAAGGTCTAACGGCTGGGGCAGTTAAAGGATGAAGTAATATTTCTTTATGATTGAGACAGATGTATCTTTCAGAATATGATAAATCCGAAATTAGACGGATAATTGAAACTCAGCTAAAAGCCTTTCAAGAAGATAATGAAATTAAAGCTTTTGGCTTCGCCTCTCCCAAAATTCAAGAACAATTTGGCACAGCAGAAAACTTTATCAGGATGGTAAAAACTCAATATCATCCTGTTTATCGTCCTAGAGCCATTATGTTCCGTGGTTTTACCACAGTCAATCACTTTCCAGCCCAAATTTTAGTGATCATGGATCAAGAGGGCAACCTAACACAAGTAGTATATGTCATGCAGCATCAAAGAGATCGCACTTGGCGCATTCATGGCTGTTTTTTCGTTCCCATTGATGAAACCCTGAATCAACTCTAGAAGTTTTTGGCGGTATGATTGATGGAATCGAACCGATATCGGCGAGAAAAGTCTGCTTCTCCATAGATATTAAAAGTCACAGTAGGATAATCCCCCATTGTTTCTACACTGTGAATAGCATCAGGCATAAAACCGATAATATCTCCAGGCACTAAAATTTTCTCATTGATTAATTCAACCTGCTCTGGATTTTCAGCAGTGGGATTACGTCGCCAAAAACGATTTTTTTCTTGTCCTTGAATTATTCCCACCACACCCCAAGCAGCATGATTATGAATAGGAGAAGGATGATTAGGAAGCCAAGCTACAGTTTGAATAGTTATGGGGTAATTAGGCTCTTGATAGAGGGTTTTTACTGACCAACCTACATCAGGACAGGGAGGATCATATTCTAGTTGTAACCAATAGGAACTATTTAATAATTTTCTTACTAGAGGACAAATAGCTTTAATCCTGTCATAATCATCAGGAATATTATCCAAGATATCTTCAAGATCTGTCAGAAAACGATAAAGTCTATAGGGTTTGTCTGAGATATTTTCTTCTGGATAATATTCTTCATAAGAGCTATTGTTTTGAACCAGCCAGTCTTGACATTCTGAAGTTTCATTTT